>JAYSXU010000620.1:0-10514 GCA_043716965.1 Fimbriiglobus sp. | reverse complement strand
ACCCCAGGCTAATGGCTAGCATCCCTACCGGGATGTCTCCGGTTGCTATCATCCTGAACGGCTGCCGCTAGTTGTTTTTATCCCGAAGGGATTACAGCGATTAGCCAGGGGTTGAGCGCAGCGACACCCCAGGTACGGCATCCTCCCGATTCGACGCATCCTGAAAGGATGCCAGCGATTAACTGCTCCTCACGCGGACGAACACCCTTGCACCGATTACGCGACTGAACCCGCACCCGTTGGCCGGACTCTGTATAATCACAATTCTTTGACCTCGTTCGGACATGCGTTTCTGGAGTTTGTGACATGGCGGAATGGCAACGGACCCACACTTGCGGGGATTTACGCGAATCGCACATCGGGCACACCGTCACGCTCAATGGCTGGGTTCTGACTGCCCGGACGTACAACAACCAAATTTTCGTCGATCTAAAGGACCGCTACGGCCTCACGCAAGTCGTGTTTGAATCCGACAACCAGGACGTGTTCCCAATCGCAGTGCAACTTCGCAAGGAGTTCTGCGTGTCGATCACCGGGACCGTGCGTGCCCGCTTGGTGGGGAAGGAACGGGCGGACATTGCGACGGGATTCGTTGAGCTGATCGCGCAGAAAATTGAGGTGCTGAACACCTGCCCGACGCTGCCGTTCGAGATCAACGAGTTCGGCAGTGAGTTGGCCAACGAAGACATTCGGTTGCAGTATCGCTACCTCGACTTGCGGCGGAAAACGCTACAAAACGTGCTGATTCTACGGCACCGGGTCTGTAAGGTGATCCGCGACTTTCTGGACGATCGCGGGTTTCTCGAAGTCGAAACGCCGCTGCTCGGCAAGAGTACGCCCGAAGGCGCTCGCGACTACTTGGTACCGAGTCGTGTCCATCACGGCGAGTTCTACGCGCTGCCACAATCGCCGCAGATTTACAAGCAGTTACTCATGGTGTCCGGGTACGACAAGTATTTTCAAATCGCCCGCTGCTTGCGGGACGAAGACCTTCGTTCGGACCGCCAACCGGAGTTCACGCAGCTCGACGTGGAAATGTCCTTCGTCGAACGGGAAGACATCCTGTCGCTCATGGAAACCCTGTCCACAAAGATCATCGAGCAAGTTCATGGCATCACCGTGCCGGTGCCGTTTCCGCGTATGAAGTACGCCGACGTGATGACCAAATATGGCAGCGATAAGCCCGACTTGCGGTACGGTCTGGAAATCATCGACGTGACGGACATCGCGGCGGAGAGTGATTTCACCGTGTTCAAGGATGCGATCGCCGGCGGTGCGGTGGTGCGGTGTATTAACGCCAAGAACGCGGCGGACAAGTTCTCCAACTCGAAACTGAAGCCGGGCGGCGACTTGCCAAAGTTCGTGGAGCAGTTCAGAGCGAAGGGGCTGGCGTGGTTGAAAGTGGAAGGCGACAAGATCACCGGCAGCATCGAAAAATTCTTCCCCGACGCGGTGAAAGCGAAGCTGAAAGAACGCCTCGGTGCAGCACCGAACGACTTGCTGTTGTTCGTCGCGGACAAGGAAGCTGTGGTGTCCGATGCGTTGGGTGCGCTGCGAACTTATCTGGCGTCGAGCATCGGCTTGGTCAAAAACTGGTGGGACGAAAAGGCGGCGCACGATGCAGCCGAGGAGCAGGCCGCGAAGAAAGAGAAACGGCTTGCGAAGCCGTTTCAAATGCGGCCGGAGCATTTCAACTTCCTGTGGGTGATCGACTTCCCGATGTTCGTGTTCGACGACGAAGAGAAACGGTGGGCGGCAATTCACCACCCGTTCACGTCGCCGATGACCGAAGACATCGACAAGATGGAAACCGACCCCGGTACGTGTCGGGCGAAGGCGTATGACATGGTGCTGAACGGCTACGAAGTGGGTGGTGGTAGCATCCGGATTCACCGCCAAGACGTGCAAGCCCGTGTCTTCAAAATGCTCGGCATGGAACCCGACGACGCCAAGGCCCGCTTCGGCTTCCTGCTGGATGCGCTCCAAAGCGGCGCGCCACCGCACGGCGGAATTGCACTGGGTCTGGATCGTTGGTGCATGATCCTGGCGGGTACCACGAACATCCGTGACGTGATTGCGTTCCCGAAGAACAAGCAAGCCCGCGACCTAATGAGTGGCGCCCCCGCCACCGTTGAACCGCGCCAGTTGAAAGACCTTGGCATCAAGCTGAGCTAAACCCACCACGAATCACACGAATCGAACGAATAAATCGAAATGAGAGAAAGCCACGACGCAACACGTCGTGGCTTTCTGGTTTTATTCGTCCGATTCGTGTGATTCGTGGTGGGGTTTATTTTGCGTTCGCCGGTAACCCGGCATTTTTGAGGTTGCTGTGGTTGATTTGCGGGAAGTACTTGTAGATGTCGAACTTCGGGTCGTTTTCGCTGTCGTGGCATTTGCGGCAGATGTTGACCACGCGGTCAATAGTGCCGAGTTGTTCGGCATTAATTAACTTCGAGGCGGCCCGATCCACTTCCCGAATGTCGGCGACTTTCTTCATCAACTCGGTGTCGGGCATCTTGTCCGTGGGCTTGGTTTTCCACGGCGCCAAGAAGGTCAAAAACTGCTTGTTGGTCGGTTGCGTTGCGTGCCCACTGCCGGGGCCGTGGCAGTTTTCGCACCCGTTGTTCAATAGCTTCGGCGTCGTTTTCGCGTCCTTGAATCCGCCTTGGTATTCCATGCCGGTGGTGTGACAAATCAAGCATTCGCCGTCAAACTGCCGGTTGCTCGGACGCTTGGCGTATTTCTCCAAGGCTTCATAGGCGTGGTTGTGTTTCGTTTTGCTCCAGACGCCAAACTCGGCGGGATGACATTGGGCACACGCGGCGGCCCCGATGTAGGTCAGCTTCGCATCCGGGCTTTGAATCTGTGCGGAATGTTGGCTCTGCTTATCGGTGTGGAGTTTCAACAAATTCTGGTCTTTGACCATCAGTGCGTACTCTTCCTGAAGCTTCAGCACCTTGTGGTTCTTCTCGGCTTCGGCGCCTTCAGGCGTCAGGTATTCTTCGGTCAACGGGATCAGTTGGTAGCGCAAGTCGAACCCGGTTGCCGACTTGTATATGCCCATTGCGCCGACGCTTTGCCCCTTGTGGCCGACTTGCACGATCTGCGTTTTACCGTTGTTCACGGCGGTTGGAAACGCCGGTGGCTCCGAATCATCGGACTGGCAGAGTACGATTTGAAACTGTGGAAACGCTTCTGCCGCAGCCCGTGCTTCATCCATCTTGCCGACGTACAGTAGCACCTTCAAATCCGGGTTTGCGGGGTGTTTCGCCATTTGAGCGAGTGATTCTTCGATCACCGCTGCCGTTGTCACGATGCCTTTATCGTTGCGCGGGAAGTCGAAGTTTTTATCGAGTGCAACAACCTTGTCCGCGATCGTCGGCCCGATCACGCTGACGATCCCAAACGCGGGCTTGCCGGGTTGGGCTACGACCTCGAAGCCCTCGACCATTGGGCGATCTTTAACATCACCACCCTGGAAGAAAAAGGACCGCGGGAAGGACTTGGTCACCTTGCCCGTGTTGTCGCGGGTCACGCCTTGCAAGTTGGCTGCCAGGATGATCGGCGGCTTGTTGGGGTTCGACAGCGTGTAACTGGACAAGAGTGAAAAAAGCTGTGTCGAGAAATCGTACTCCCCCAACCCGACGGCCACGTAGCCCATCTCGGCGAGGCTTTTCATCGTCGTCTGGTACTTCAGCAGGTTCTGCTTTTCGACACCTTTCGGCGGGGCAACGTCGCCGAGGTCGATCCCGACCACGGGCCATCCCTTGGCCCGTAACGAATCCATCAAATTCGCGCGGCGTTCCAGGCCACCCATTTGCGGGCGACTACAGCCACAGGGCGAAAGATAGCCGTAGGTTTGCCCCGAGAAGATCAGCACCAAATCCGGGTTCTGGTCCTTCGGCCATGTGGTGAACAACTTGAGGCCACCAACCGATGGAACATCAGTCGGCGCCGGAGTTGGCTCTGGCGTGTTCGTAGTTGGTGTCACCGTCGCCGTGGAAGCCAGTGTCACCGCACGGTGCGACATCCAATACCACCCCGTCGCAACACACAAACAAAGCAAGGCCAACAACACACCCGCCACTCGGAATGACCAACTTTGTGGTCTTCGAGGTTCAGAATGAGGGCTGTTGAGATTCTCATCACTATTCCGCTCGGACATGGTGACTAACTCCTCCGAGATCGGATGCGGTTGTGGGTGCGTAATTGCATGACCATTCTAACGGTCCACTACGAATCGAGCTTGAGTAACATCGGTAATTCATGCCGTCGAAATTCACCCAACGCCCGGAATCAATTGCCCCGTGCAAACCCACGGCCTTTCACGGGAATACGAACGCGGTAAGTTTCTTTGCCGGATTTACCACTAAAGATTAAGTAGCTGTCACTCGGGAGTTCTTGCAGGCACGCTTCCTTCGGGACACCAACTT
This sequence comes from Fimbriiglobus sp., assembly GCA_043716965.1. Taxonomy (GTDB): domain Bacteria; phylum Planctomycetota; class Planctomycetia; order Gemmatales; family Gemmataceae; genus Fimbriiglobus. Next base: position 6,078 of record JAYSXU010000620.1, on the reverse strand, counting down.
TCAACGACCAATACCGTCGCCCACTTTCGGAGCGTGGTTCGGAGAGTGTGACTTCAAGGTAACTCGGCTTGGACTGCCCTTTCACCAACTCCAATTGGAGGTCCATTCGGTCAGAAACCAAATTGACGGTCCTCTCCGTTCCGAACCAGCCGTTAAAGTCTTTCAAATCGACCGTCAGCCCGTCGGAAAGCGCAACTAGACCGGACACGTTTGCGGTGATCGCAACCGAAGTGACCGCCGTTGTTCCTTGGGATGTGATGCCGATTTGTCGGTCAAACGGGCCAATGTCGGGTTCAACCGGGGAGCCTGGTGGCAGGGTGGTCTCGTTTCGTCGGCGGTGGACCGTGACCGGAATCTTGTACCCGGCCGTGCATCGGAGTGATTTGCCTTCAGTCATCAACGCTGAAACATATCTCGCTCGTTCTTCCGGCGTGAACGGTACGGGTGTACTGACTACCACGAAGGGGTCTTTGATATCAACATTGGCGATGGGAACGCCTAAATCAGCCTGTTCTCGTGTGGACGACCAATAAATCAACTCATAACTCCGGGCCGTGGCGCCTTCGGGGAAGTCACCGATGGGAATGACCCGTGGGGTGACATCAAAGGGTGGGACACCGTTGACGGCGACCATGAACGGCTGTCGCACGAGCGGCATCGTGCCGACCGACATCCCCACTTCGGCGCCCAATTGCTTCGGCCCGACGGCGGTCACTTTGATCAGCATCTGAAAAATGCCCCAGGTCGGCGTGTTCGGGTCGCCGGCCGCAGGAATCAACACCCCTTCTTCGGGGCGGTCAAAGTCCAACCCTTTCCAATCCAACGAGTTCATCAACGCTGTTTCGGCAAGCGGTGTCATGAGGTCCGGAACCGGGAAACTACTGATCGGGAACCGCGCCAATGCGACCTGATTCTTGAAGGCAGTCAAAGCCGCGTTCGGAATGATTGCGACGCGCGCCGACGTGCAGGACGTGCAACTTCGGCCACGAACCGTAATCGTCACCGGGAGGGTGTGTGGGTTTTGAAACCAGTACGACACCATCGCCAGTTGTTCGGAGACTTCGTAGAAGGATTGAAAATACTTCTGGGGTAGCTCCTCGGAAGCCGGATCGTAGGCGATGCGAGTGGTACTGAATCGCAACGGCGGGCCGACGATTGATTGCGTTGCATCAATGGTCTTGTCGCTGTCGTCCTCAGTATTCCCGGCGTATTGGGAAATGAATGTCATCCCAAAGATCACGGCCAAGAACAGGCCGATTCCGACGACAAGAATAATGTACGAACGCATAACAACGCCTCGTGTAACTGACGACCGTGATCTAGGGCTTATTTAAATGATACGCTAACAACGCGGTGGGCGTTCGGTCGTTACTTTTTCTTCTCGGGCAGTGGCTTGCCATCGTCACCGATTGGACCGACCGCCACGATCGCCAACTTCCTCGGGTCCAGGTGCTTTTTAGCGACCGCTTGGACGATTTCAGGCGTGACCGCTTCCACGGCCTTGCGGTATTTTTCCAGGTAATCGAACCCCAGCTTATACCGTTCGGCAGCCAAGAGTTGCCCAGCCACTTGCTCGTTTGTGGTTAAGCGGAACGGCAAGCTACCGAGTAGAAATTTCTTGGCGTCTTCGACTTCGATTGCGGTCGGCGGTTCGTCTCGTATCAAGTTAATTTCTTTCAAGAACCCGTCACGGACCCAAGTGAACTTGTCCGCAAACGTACCAATGTACCCCGTGAACACGCCGGGTTGTTCAGTGGCGGAAGCCGCAATCTGGGCGTTGACCGTGTAGGCCAGCCCTTGGCGATCGCGTAAATTCGCCGAGAGCCGATCGGTGAATCCCGGTCCCGTTCCGAGCACATTGTCCATCACCAACAGGGCGTAGTAATCCGGGTCGTTCCGTTTGATACCCAGGTGCCCGATGAACACATGCGTTTGGGAGGCGGTCGCGTCGGAGATGATTTTGACCGTCGGTTTATCAGCACTCGGTGGTGCGGCGGGTGTCGGCTTTTCAGCGTCCACTTTCTTCCAGTTCGCGGTCAAGGCTTCGACTTTTTTCGCCATCGCGGTGCTGTCGAAATCACCGACCACCACGACTGTTGTAAAGTTCGGTGCGAAGGTGCTGGCGTGGAACGCTTTGCACTCCGCAACATTCAGCTTCGCCACGATCTCTTTCTTCCCCTGTGACGACCGACCATACGGGTGGTCGCCGTAGACGATCGCGTTGAAAGCCGTCGAAGCCCGGTTGCGGGGTTGGGTTTCGATGTCGTCGATCACGGAGAGTTGTTGGTCCCGTTTTTGATCCAAGGCCTGTTGGGGAAAGCTGGGGTTCGCCAGACAGTCGAACAGCAACCCTAATCCCAGATCGGTATCGGGCGTCAGGACTTTGATCGAACCCCCGGCAGCTGAGAACGATAAGCTTCCGCCGACGTTCTCAATCAGCGTGGCGATTTCGTTGCCAGTACGCGTGGTGGTCCCTTCTTCGAGCATGTCCCCGACCAGCGTGGCGATACCAGACTTCGTGGCCGGTTCCCGCAATCGCACATCGGCCACAGATGCCGTGGCGACAACGATCGGCAAGCGGCGGTTCTCCAGCATGATGAGCGTCAGGCCGTTCGGCAACACCACTCGTTTGGCGTCGGTCAGTGTAAAAGTCCCGCTGCCACCGGACCCTTCGTTGCGTGCGTTTGATGTCGCATTGCGCTGGGCAGGGATGACCGTGGCACTCGGCGCCGCCTTCAGTTCGACACCCTCCGGCGGGAGTGACCACACGACGACGGACTTCGCCTGTGTGAGGTACTTTGCGGCCACACGTTGGACATCGGCAGCAGTCACCGCTTGCGATTTCTCCAGGTAGTTTTTCAGGTAATCGAGGTCGTTCACTGTCGTGGCTTTCGCAATCAAGTCCGCGAGGTTGTGGACACTCTCACGGGAAAAGATGAACGACGAAAGCGTGGAGCGTTTGACCCGTTTCAATTCGGCATCGGTGACCGGCTCTTTCGCCAGCCGTTCGAGTTCCTCGAAGACGAGTTTTTCGGCTTTGGCTCGGTCTTTGCCTTTCAACATTTCTAACTGCACCGCAAACCACCCGGCGTAGCGGCCCGTGGAACTGCTCGACGACACCGCGTTGGCGAGTCGCTCTTCCTCCACCAATTTCTTGTAAAGCCGTGAGGTTTTACCACCGGCGAGGATGTCGTCAACGATGTCCAACACGTAGTCGTCGGCGTCACCGGATCGCACGGAATTGAAGCCGATCATGGCACGCGGCACGTCGAACTTGGACGGGAAATCTTTGCGGACTTGCTGCGTCCGGGTGACGCCTTTCGACTCGGCTTTTCGCTCGGGTAGTTCGCCTTTGGGAATGGAACTGAAGAGCTTCTTCACCAGTGCCATCGTAGCGTCGGGGTCGAACCCGCCGGCAATCACGAGGGCCGCGTTGTTGGGGTGGTACCATTTGTCGTAGTGCCGCTTAATGATCTCCGCCGTGGCCCCGCGAACGTGCTTTTCTTCGCCGATGACGGGGTGGGAGTAGGGTGCTTCTTTCGGATAAAGTAGCGGCAGAATCGTCTTGTATTCCAGATCCCACGGTTGGTCTTCGCCGCCCTTCAGTTCCGAAATCACGGCGCCCTTTTCTTGCTGGAACTCGTGCTTCTCGTCGATCTTCACGTTACGCATCCGGTCGGCTTCGATCTCCATTGCGATTTGCCAACGGTCTGCGGCGAAGTCGAAATGATAGGCCGTCATGTCTTCGGAGGTGTAGGCGTTGTTGCGACCGCCGTTGCGTTGGGTGGCCCGGTCGATGTCACCGGGCATTAGCTTAACGGTGCCTTTGAAGAGCAGGTGTTCCAGATAATGCGACAACCCGGTTTGGTCCTTGTCCTCGTCACAGGCCCCGACTTTGTACGCCACCATCGTGGTGACCACCGGCGAGCTTTTCACGGGCAATAAATAAACCCGCAAGCCGTTGGGAAGTGTCTCGAACTTCAAGTTGTCGAAGAGTGCTGACGCGGTCCGCGCCAGTTGGGCGTCCGTCATCGGTGGTTCCGCAGACTCGCCACGTGACAAACTCATCGACCCCAACGCCACAACAGTCGCAATCAAACGGTACACGAAGTGCATAGCGAAGTTTCCCGAAAAGCCGAAGGGTGAGCCGTCCGAAACGACCCTGAGTTAGTAGTTTAGCAACCGACCGGGAAGAAAGTTCTCTCTCTCGGTCAGAACTCGAAAAATGAGGTTCTCATGCTCCGTGTTAGCTTGATGTTCACGTTCCTCGTGGTGGCCTTTTCCGCCAGCCTTTTTGCGGAAGACAAGCCCAAGACTGTGGCGGAAAAACTCATCGGCAAGTGGAAGCTCGTGAAGTCGGGTGAAGAGCTACCTGAAGGCGCCACCGCGACCCTGGAGTTGTTGAAAGAGGGGAAATTGAAGTTGAGCATCATGTTTATGGGTCAAACCAAGTTGATCGACGGCACATATAAACTCGAAAATGACAAGAAACTCAATGTCGTGATGACAGACGGCGAGAAGGAAAAAAAGGAAACCATGACGATTGAAAAGCTGACCGAAGATGAACTCATCACGATCGACGACAAGGACAAGAAAGACGAGTTCAAGCGGATCAAAGAAGAGAAGAAGTAACCGAGCCGAACCGGCGGACTTACGTCACGCCGTTCGCCGGGGAAACGGTCTCTTGCAGCACACCTAACGACGGCAACTCGCGGACCGCTCTGCTTTCGATTGGCCGGCCTGTGTGTGGGACGAGGCCCGGACGACCCGTTCAATCTCCTCGCTATTGAACCCGGCGGCGACCATGTCCTGTTTCAACTTCATTTCCGCTTCCGTTTGCCGCAACCCTCGCCAGTGCGGGACGACGATCGCCGTGACGAGAAAGATCACAAGGCTGATCATCCCTGACAGCCCAAGAACAATCGCGACTAACTCATTTCCATCGACTTTAGTGAACGCGCTTTCCATTTTCTGTCCCTGTTAGGTTCGGATTCTGAGCGATTGTGTTATCGCCATTCTGTTGTATTCGACCGTGGGAACGGGATATTTACCGCTCCAACACCAAATCAGCGAACTTGGCAAAAGAACCGGAAGTGTTCATACAGATCGAGGACGAAAACCCGGCTGCTCCCCCTACGAAGCAGCCAACTTGCGGATCATGGCGGCGGCTTTTTCGCAATCGGAACGGGTGACATCCAAGTGTGTACAGGCGCGAACAACGTGGTTGCCGAGTGCGGCCACGAGGACGCCGTTGGCTTTCAATTTTGCCGCCACGTCTTGCGGCGTCCCAATCGTGGGAGATACTTCAAACCATACGACGTTGGTTTCCACCGTCGGTGGCACCAGCTTCAACCCTGACGTTTGTGCCACAGCCTCCGCAAGTAGTTTCGCGTTGTTGTGATCTTCCGCTAATCGTTCCACGTGGTTGTCGATCGCGTACAAACAGGCGGCAGCAAGGAAGCCGATTTGTCGCATCGCACCACCGAAAAGTTTGCGGTATCGCCGCGCTCGGGTCATTAACTCCTTGGAACCGGCGAGTGCGGATCCCACTGGTGCCCCTAACCCCTTGCTGAAGCACACCGAGACCGTGTCGAAGTGCTGCGCCCATTCAGGTGCTTGAATCCCGGTGGCCACGATTGCGTTCCAGATTCGCGCACCATCAAGGTGCATCGTCAAGGAGTGTGACCTTGCCCACGACGAGATTTCTTGAATCGACTCCAGTGATTGAATCCGCCCGCCGCCCCGGTTGTGCGTGTTTTCGAGCCATATCAATCGGGTTTGGGTGCTGTGAATGTCGGTCGGGTGGATTTCGTTCTGCAGCGTCGAAAGACTGAGCAGGCCGTGTTCACCCAGAAGTGTGCGGCAGGTCACGCCGCTCAGTGCCGCCGGCCCGCCGCCTTCCCACAAAATCACATGGCTGGTAGTTTCGCACAGCAACTCGTCACCGGGTTGGCAGTGCAATCGCACCGCAATCTGGTTTGCCATGCACCCGGACGGAACGTAAATTGCGGCTTCCTTTCCCAGGTACTCCGCAACCCGCTGCTCTAGCCGATTCACCGTCGGGTCTTCGCCAAAAAC
>JAYSXU010000619.1:0-3483 GCA_043716965.1 Fimbriiglobus sp. | reverse complement strand
GATGAAGATAAAATCAAACTTTCGATTTCTCTGTGGCTCTCCGTGCCCTCTGTGGTGAATAGTCTTCCGTTATCAAACCGAGTCCCACACGATGTTTCCTCATTACGATGTGATTGTCCTCGGTGTTGGCGGGATGGGGTCATCGACGCTGTTCGAACTGGCGCGGCGTGGGCAGCAGGTTCTGGGCTTGGAACAATTTCCGCTGGTGCATTCGCGCGGCAGTTCCCACGGCCACACTCGGGTAATTCGGCAGGCGTACTACGAACACCCGGACTATGTGCCACTTTTGAAGGGTGCCTACGACCGATGGCACGATCTCGAACAACTCACCGGACGCCATCTCTTCACCGCGTGTGGGGTTCTTAACATTGGTGACGCAACCGGGGAATTGATCGAAGGCGTTCGGACATCGGCGAAGCAACACCACCTGGGTGTCGAAGAATTCACCGCAACCGAACTCGTGAACCACTTCCCGGCTTTTCGCTTCAAGGACCAGCGCATGGTCGGCATACTGGAGCGAAACGCCGGGTATCTTTTCGTCGAAGAGTGTGTGCGGGCCTACTGCGACAGTGCGGTGTCACTGGGGGCCAGCATTCACGCGGAAGAGCTGGTGATTGGTTGGAAGGCGGTTCCCGATGGCGTCGAAGTCCGCACCGCGAAAGCAATTTACATCGCCAAGAAATTGGTCATCACCGCTGGCGCGTGGGCGACGCAGTTAGTAGCGGACATGGGGTTGCCACTCACGGTGATGCGGCAGGTGATGCACTGGTTTTTGCCACAGAATCCAGCACTATTTCGCCGCGATCGCTTCCCGGTTTATTTAATTGATGGGCCAACGGGCGTGTTCTACGGCACGCCGATGATTGACCCCCGCGGCATCAAAACCGCACAACATTACGGCGCACCGGAAGTCAGTACAACGGACCAAGTCGATTGGACCATTCACGAAAATGATTCGCAAACAACCCGTAGGTTTCTTGAAGAATATCTACCATCGGCGGCGGGTGTTTGTACACAAAGTCAAGTCTGCCAGTACACGCTGACACCGGACCGTCACTTCGTGATTGATACCCATCCACAATACCCCCAAGTCGCTGTTGCCACCGGGTTCTCCGGGCATGGGTTCAAGTTCTCGTCGGTCGTGGGGGAGATTCTCGCGGACTTGGTACTCACTGGAAAAACAGCATGGCCGATCGAGATGTTTCGATCGACCCGGTTCGGTTGAGTTCAACCCTTAGAAGCGACTTCTTTATCAGACACTGGCGGTTTTTTCTGTCTGAGTTCCGCCAACCGTTCACTCAGCGCGTCGTGATCGCGGTTGCTGATTCGTCGAAACCCTTGCCAACTCAACAGGGCCAGGAACCCCGAAAGCCCAAGCCAAAATAACCCACCAAAAATCGGGGACAACGGCCCGAAAAGGTTTTGAGACGAATTCCACTCGAAAACTCTTAATTCCCATCGTGAGTATTCATGAATTGGTAACCAACCCAGCATGAAGGGTGGTGTGCAACCTAAGAGTAGAAACAGGAACGATTCGATGACTTCTAAGCCACTACCGCGAGCGATCAAGCTGATCGGCATCATGCAACACAACATGATGAACAGCCAATGGCCGCCGCCGATGAACAACGCAATCATCATCGCGCGGATGGTGGCAATCATCGTGGTACGGGCACTGATCGAGCAGAGAATTCCTAGCCACGCAAACGCCGAGATGTAAATAGTAAAATAGATTGCGGTCACGACGATCATCGGTGGATCGACGGCACCACAAAGCAATCCAATTGCCCAGATCAACAGTATGATGCTGTACGCCTTGCGTAGCCCCAGGACGCACCCGAGCCACTTCCCCCGGACCATTTCCCACGCCGTGAGAGGGGTGGCGATCAAGCTGATCCAGGTATCGCGGTCCCGCTCGCCCGAAACAGCCGCCGATCCCCGCACCGTCGCAGCGAGCAATGTTAACGCCCCAATCGTACCCGTTGCGATTCTCACCCACATGTTGATGCCAAGTTGGAAGTCGTGGATGCGCGTGTGCATGGTCTGCCCCGTAACAGGGAAATCAATCAGCAGATTCACCAGTGGAATCAGGTCGCCGAAATGAAACAGGAGGATAATGATGGGGATCGAGAATACCAAAACCATGATGAGGATGGACATCACCCACCCCGCGCAACCGCCGCGCACACCGCTATCCACGAAAACTTCTTTCCAGAACATCGGGTCGTCACCCAGAACGGGTCGTTGCTTCGCCTGCCGTTTCGTGACCACTTTTGCCGCCCCGTAGCTTTGGCGCAAGGCAATCGCCCGTAGCCGTAGCACGGAGTAACTCAGTGTGACAACGGAAACGAGGCCCCAAAACAGGGCGTAGCGGAACATCGCGGTGATGAGCGCCGCAGTTGAAAAGCCGCCGAAAAGTCCGCTGAACAATAGCCGAGGGATGACGTAAAGCACATTCCCGGCAGCCAACCAATCGGTGGCTTCCGCTAGCCAGTCGATCACTTCGGACGTGTTGATGGTGTAGTTCAGGACGGTAATCGGCGCGACGGGCATCGTGACCAAGACGTTGCGGACAAAGAACGCCAACATCGCTGTAACAATGGCATACACCGCAATCATCATGTACGACAACGCAATAGCATCACGGGGCCGTTTCAATGTTGTGGAGAAGTAGATGCTGACTGCGGCCAGCCCGATGACGGTAATCACGGTGATCGTGGTGCTGGCAATCAACAGATCAATATCAATGCCACCGAAGAGCTGCATAAACGCCACGACGGGCAACCCTGCCATCACGTACATCAACAAGTTCACAATGCGTGCGGCGAGTTTGCCGAAGATGATCTCGTGCCCACGCAGGTCGGTAGCAAGAAGGAACTCCAGCGTCTTCTTCTCTTTTTCATCGGCGATACACCCGGCGACGTAGGCCGGTGTCAGAAATGCCACGACGCAAAATTGGATGACGGTGAAGACGAGGAAAAACTCCGTGGCGAACTTCGACAGCCGTTCGGACGGGATCCGGTCCATACTCGAATTCCGAAAATAGCCGACCTCTTCTAGCCACACCATGTATTGAAAACAGAACACCGCCATCACGCCGACGACGTACAGGGCACGGTAAACGAATGTGGAGCGTTTACGCCCGAGGCGAACCACTTCGTACAAGAAAACCGGACCGAACATATTCCGCACGGCATCTCGGGCGACGATCGCGGCCACCGCCAACCACCCACAACTGGCGCCAACGAACAGCCCCGGTGACCAATTTTGTTGTTGCCCCAGATACCAGATCCCAACGAAGCCGACGCCCCATAGCGCGATGCCAAGCCACGGAAGCCACGTTACGAATCGGTTCACCCAAGTTGGTTTGGCAATTGTCGATGGGAGATGCTTTGCGTCCGTCCTGGTTGCCATACTTGCCCCGACGACACGGTTGATGAATCCAAAAATCGCTTCGCCAGTGTAAACCGCCCCGCGCCGCAC
>JAYSXU010000618.1:0-3488 GCA_043716965.1 Fimbriiglobus sp. | reverse complement strand
CGGTGGCCGCGATCGGCCACGGCCCGCAGTTGCTAATTAGCGCTGGTGCCATTGAGGGGAAACTCGTCACGTGCCATCTCGGCATCCGCGACGACGTCCGGGCGGCAGGGGCGGCTTACCAAGATGACGCCGCGATCGTGGATGGCAATCTGTTAACAGGCCGAGGCGCCGACGACCTGCCCGCGTTTTGTCGCAAGCTCGTCGAGTTGTTGAACGCAACTGCCAAGATCAACTAAAGGTTGGAAGTTACGCAGTATAATGTAACTGTGCAACTGCGTAACTCCTATCTCTGCTGCTTCGCGTCTTTCCTAATCGAATTTGCTGAATTCAGTTTATGAGGCCCAGAATCAATTTTGCGTGTCCGACCAGAACCGTCTTGTTGGAAGAAACACTCCTCACCCCACCCTTTCGGGTGTTTTTCCGGCTTACCTCCGTCGCAGCCCCCGCAGTTTGTTTGCAGCTTGCCCAAGCTACCATTTGTGTCAATTACAACCGGACTCCTGCCGCAGAAAAATCGTTAAAGATTGTTCGGAAGTGCCAAGTCCTGTTGACATTGTGATCGCCAATTTCTTAAAGTTCTATAAGCTTAAAGTACAACGACTTGTGTGATGGGATGAATCCATGTGACCCGATGATCCTACCAACAATCCAAGACCGGGGTCGAACGGCGACACTCGACCGTTTTGACCCTCTGCGATTTGGTTCCCAGCGTTGGAGATAAGTCCGTTAACAGCCTTGAAATGATTTTCAGGGCTTTCCCACGCAAGGATGCCCCTCAAACTTCCGCTCGTCACGATTTTTGTGCCAGAGGGAGCGACAGTTCATGAGCAAAGCACCCCTGAGCGATCGCACGAAAACAGAACTCGCGGACCTCGCTCGTCGTCGAGGAGTGCCGGGGTGGGAAACCATGAAAAAAGATGAACTCGTTAAGACTTTGAGTGCCCCACTGAAAGGCGCCTCGAAGCCGTCGGTTAAACCGACCCCGAAAATCCCCGTGAAGCAGCCCGTCAAGGCGACGCCCGTCGCTGCCAAGACGACGGCCAAGCCGCGCAGCACAAAGCCTTCACCGGCCAAAGCGATACCCACGAAACCGATCGCGGCCAAAGCCGGGACCAACGGGACCGCCAAGCACGCTTTCGGGAACGGCAAGCCGACACCGATCCCGCTTGCCAAAGTGGGGTCGGCGAGCAAAAACGGCCCGTCCAAGCCCGAACCGATTGCCACGAAATCCGGTTCCGCTTCCAAGCTGGACCCGGTCAAAATCACCCATACGTCCAACATTCGTGTGGAAGCCGCCATCCCCACCGACAAGGATTTGTCCGTTAAGTCTAAGTCCGGCACGCCGATCAAAGATCGGATCGTACTCACGGCACCGGACGCTTACTGGCTCCACGCGATGTGGGAATTGTCGCTGCAATCCATCCAACGGGCCGAAGCCGCGTTGGGCCAAGATTGGCACGGCGCCAAGCCGATTATCCGCATCTTTGACGTGACCTCGGCGGACACCACCAGCACCTCCGAAGCGCCCGTGCGGGACATCGTGGTCCACGGCGGGTGTAGCCACTGGTACATTGATGTGCCGCAACCGCCCCGGTCTTATCGGGCCGACATTGGTTATTTAGCACGCAGCGGTCGGTTCTTCCGCATCAGTAGCTCGAACGTGCTCACCCCACCCAAAGCCGGCAGTAGCGAAGTCCTCGAAGACGGCTTGCCGTCCGGCGAAGGCCGCACCGATCGCGGGTCGTCGTTGCCCGAAGACGACGGCGGGTTGCCGGGCCGTGACCTCCACGACGATGCGTTCCGTCGCCCCTTGAAAGAGAATGCCTTCGGCACCGGAGCCGTGTTGCCGGGCAAGCTCAAGAAGTTCTTCTTCGACATCGACGCCGAACTCATCGTCTATGGCAAGACCGACCCGACCGCGACCGTCACCCTACAAAACGAACCCGTGAAGCTCCGCACAGACGGCACCTTCACGATGCGGTTCAGCCTCCCCGACAGCCGCCAAATCATCCCCGCCGTCGCCACCTCGTCCGACGGCATGGAAGAGCAAACCATCGTCCTCGCCGTCGAACGCAACACCAAGCGCCTCGACCCGATGATCCACGACCTGTACGGCGAACAGTAAGGAATGAGCGTCACATTTGTTGGTGGACCAATTGGACACAAGTAGCTTGGTTTTCAGGCCGAAAGCCTGGGAACACTCAGCCCAGGGCGAGCCGCTTCGGCGACGCCCTGGGTTTACGACCCCGACCTCTAAGCAGCCTGAAAGGCTGCGAGCCGAGAGTCGGCAACGATTGCTGTCAGCCCTTCAGGCTGAGTATGTTTTCTGTGTATACCCAGGGCGTCGTCGCCTAGCCTCCTTGCCCTGGGCTGAGTGTTCCCAGGCTTTCAGCCTGAAGACACAAACATGCGAGAATCCTGGACAAATCTGACATCAACTTCCGATTCGCTTAGCGTCAGTTAGTCTACCCCCACGCTCATACACATCACAAACATGGATCGTCGCAACTTCTTTCGGTCGGAGCCGCTGGCGGGGTTGCTGTTGCCGGACGTGCCGGTGGCGGCTGGGCCGGGTGACCTGTCGTTGATTCGGGTTACGCGGCGGGCGATGGCGACGACGTTTGAAATTGCGTTGCCGTTCGGCACCCCGAACGCGATGGACGCGGCGGAAGATGCCCTCGAACTGATTGACGAACTTGAAGACCAACTCACGGTGTATCGAGACACCAGTGAAGTCTCGCAATTGAACCGGATGGCAGCGTCGGGGCCGGTTGTCGTGGAAGCGAAGCTTTTTGACTTACTAAATCTTGCTGCGACGTTGACCGCCGACACGCAAGGGGCGTTTGACATCGCCACGGGGTCGATGATTAAAGCGTGGGGGTTCTATAAACGGGAAGGCCGCATTCCCCCGCCGGCAGAACTTGGTGTGGCACGCGACAATTCCGGGATGCGGCATGTGATCTTGAACGCGGAAATGCGGTCCGTGAAGTACCGTCGGCCTAGGTTGGAGATTAACCTCGGCGGGATCGGCAAGGGTTACGCACTGGATCGGGCTGCGGAACTGCTGCAAACGAAGTGGGGAATTCGGTCCGCGTTGTTGCACGGTGGCGGCAGTAGTGTGCGGGCGATCGGCACGCCGCCGGGGCAACCGCGTGGCTGGCCGATTGCAATTCAGCACCCGACGGACCGCACGAAATCTCTCGGCACTGTCTGGTTGAACAACGACGCTTTGGGAACGTCCGCTGCCACGTTTCAGTTCTTTGAGTACAACAGTCGGAAGTACGGCCACTTGCTCGATCCGCGAACCGGGTGGCCTGCCGATGGAACGCAAAGTGCCAGCGTGATCGCCCCGAATGCCGCGACGGCAGACGCACTTTCGACGGCGTTCTTCGTGTTGGGCGAAACCGCCGCGAAGGCGTACTGCCAACCCCGCCCGGAACTCGGCGTGTTGATCCTTCCCGGCGAACCGGCTGCGTAAGCTGCCAGGT
>JAYSXU010000617.1:0-10548 GCA_043716965.1 Fimbriiglobus sp. | reverse complement strand
ACGGTCGTTGCTGCGTCCGCCCCGACTACCGCCCCGGTTTCGGGAACCGCTCGCGGCCTCGGCTTCTTCGGCGTCCATCTCGTCGCGGATCTCTTTCGGCAACAGGTGCTTGTAATAAACCGGGTCCACGTCCGAGACGTGCAGGAAGCCGTTGCGGCCGATGCCGAAGTCCACGAACGCGGCTTGAATGCTCGGTTCGATGTTGACGATGCGGCCTTTGTAGATGTTCCCGACGTAGCTTTCTTGGCTCGCCCGCTCCACGTACAGTTCTTCCAGCAACCCGTCTTCGACAATCGCAATGCGGCACTCCTCCGCCTGGAGGACGTTAATCAGCATTTCTTTTTTCATCGGAATCCTTTGATGCGTAGGGGCGGCCGATTCTGAACGAACAGAATCGGGCCACCGATCAGTACGGAAATCCCCGCCGATTTGGGCGGGGTTGTGTTCACTCCACGGCCGGCCCGTCCGGGGTTCCGCCCCAGGTTGCGGACTTGGTCGCATCGTCTTCCTCGTCACCGGCACACGCCGGGACGTGTTTTAAGGGCGCCGTTTCCGGTCGTTCGGTCGGCGGCGTGTCTGGTCCCGTGGTCGGCGTACCGGGGGGGAGTTCGTCGTGGATTTCGAGGTCGGCGCGAACCAGAATCGCGCCGTCGGCGATGACGTCGCTCAGTTCGAGAAGCTGAATCATTTCGTCACCGCGTGCGGTCCCACTGTCGGTGACCCAGAAGTCCAACTCGACCGCGTTCGGGGTGACCGTGATGCCGCGAATGTACTGGCGGATGTTGACGCGGCGCGGGTTGGGCCGCAGGCGATCGACCCAGACTTTTTCGCTCGCCAAGAGTTCGGTTGCGCGGGCTGCTACTTCATCGCTGCGACCGGGTGGCAATTGCAGCCGGTAAATCGCCCGGCGGGCAAATGCGGTCGCTTTGAGCGGGACGACTTTCGCGGACAGGAATCGCAGCCCTTCGGGTGATTGGTGGTTCAGCCGAGCGAGCACATCTTCCGAGGAATGGGGGGTCAGCAGTTCGAGTTCGACGACTTCATTCAGCGCATCGACACCCAGTGGCAGCGAAAGTGCGAAGACGACGCGGGGCGTGGGGTGGAAGCCGAGGGTTTGCTTGAAGGGGAGGTTGGCGCGCCTCAGCATCCGCTCCAGGGACCGCATCAAGTCGTGGTGACTGAGCAGTCGCAAGGCGCCGATTTTTTCAAAGCGAAAGCGAATTTTGTCGCCGTCCATCGCTGGCGTGGGCCACTTCGGTCGGGGTCATGCCCAACCCGGTGGCTCTCTCCCGTCAGTAGCCCCCGATGCGCGAATGGTGTTGGGACGGAGGCCGCGTTCCGTTGCCTGCTGAGTATCACTCAAACACGACGCCAGGGGCGTCAGTGCGGTCAGGCAAATCGGGAAACACAGAAATTAACCTCAGCGTCTCAACCCGTTCATCGGCCGATACACCAGGACTGGTCAATCGGCCGCATCGGGGAGAATACGTCGTTGTTGTTCGCGTAAATAAGTCGTCACTTCGCGGGCGGTTTCCATTCGCACCGCTTCGAGGGCAATCCGTTCCGCGTCGGCCACGGTCAGGTTCCGCACCGCTCGTTTAATGTCCGGAATCTTCCGGGGGGTCGCACTCATCTGCCGCAGGCCCAGGCCCACCAGCAACGGGGTAAACATCAACTCCCCGCTCATCTCGCCGCAAACATTTACGTCGATGTCTTGATGCTTTGCCGCCACGCACACCATCTGAATCAGCCGTAAAACCGCAGGGTCTGCCGCGTTATAAAGACCGGCCACGTTTTCGTTGTTGCGGTCCGCAGCCAGGGTGTATTGAACGAGGTCGTTGGTCCCGATGGAGAAGAAATCGACCTCCTTCGCCAGCACGTCCGCGAGGATGGCCGCCGACGGCACCTCAATCATCGTACCGACTGGGATCGAAGATTTGAAGGGGATGCTCTGTTCGTCGAGGTCTTCACGCACTTCGGCGAGCAGACTTTTGCACTGCCGCAGTTCCATCATCGTGCTGACCATCGGGAACATAACGCGAACGTCGCCGTACACGCTGGCCCGTAAAATGGCCCGCAGTTGGGTCTTAAACAGCGGCAAGTTCTTCAAGCACAACCGCACACTTCGTAAGCCCAAAAACGGGTTCTTCTCGCCGGTGAGCAGGCCCGAAACGGACGAGAACTTGTCCGCGCCGATGTCGAGCGTGCGGATCACAACCGGGCGACTCGGCCCGACGGCGGTGAGGACCGCTTTGTACGCATCGAAGTGTTCTTGCTCGGTCGGGTCGGTGGACTTATTGACGTACAAAAACTCCGTGCGGTACAGCCCCACCCCGTCCGCCCCGCGTTCGAGGCAGTGGACCGCTTCCGACGGGAATTCGATGTTGCCCAGGAGTGAGATTCGCACCCCGTCCCGTGTGACCGACGGGACATCGCGGAGCGGTTCGTATCGCAACCCACTCTCCGATGATTCGGCGAGCCGCTTGGCGGTGTAGATCTCGATGGTCGCGGGGTCGGGGTCAAGAATCAGCACGCCTTGCCCGCCGTCCACAATGACGATGTCCCCGCTGGCAACGTCGCCCAGGAACCGCCCCAAACCCACGATCGCCGGAATCTCCAGGGCACCGGCCATGATGGCGGTGTGGCTCGTCGGGCCGCCGCTTTCGGTGGCGAAGGCGTGGACGGTTTTGGGGTCCAGTTGGGCAGTCTCGCTTGGCGTCAGGTCGTGCGCCAGGACAATCACCGGCTCCCCGGCGAACGGAATCGTACTGTCTTCCGCAATTCCCAGAAGCTGATTGAGAACTTGCCGTTCCAAGTCCAGAAAGTCCGCCCGGAGCCGCAAAAACTCGTGGTTCGCCGGAAGGTTGTCGAAGCGGTGAATGATGTTGCGGACGTGCCGACTGAGGGCGTATTCCGCACTGTAATGTTGCGTGCGGATCATCGCCTCGACATCGCGGCGCAGGCCGACGTCTTCGTACAACGTGGCATGGCCTTGGAGAATTCCAATCTCCCGGCCGATTTGTTCCGTCAGGAGTTGTTCGCGGCGACGGGCTTCCTCGGCGGCCCGGAACAGGGCGTCCGCGAGGTGATCGATTTCCGTCTCGACTTGGCTGGCGAGAATCGTTCGTCGGGAGATGACAACGCCTTCGGTGTCAAGCACCAAGGCCGGGCCGATAGCGACACCGGGTGAAACAGCGATGCCACGACGAATTTCCATACCACGCATTCTTGCGGTTCAAGGGGCAAAACGGGGTTCGCCCAGGGCCGTGACCAGAGCCGTGACGGTGACCCGTCGCTAGTCTTCATATCCTGGCGTGGCCAAAATAGCCAGTAGCGGGTCGATCGCAGTGTGGGCGTCGTCGCCGTCGATTTCGACCACGACT
This sequence comes from Fimbriiglobus sp., assembly GCA_043716965.1. Classification (GTDB taxonomy): domain Bacteria; phylum Planctomycetota; class Planctomycetia; order Gemmatales; family Gemmataceae; genus Fimbriiglobus. The sequence goes on along the minus strand of JAYSXU010000617.1, from coordinate 7,165 downwards.
TCTGTCCCCGGCATGGCGAACAGCAGTATTAAGTCTTGCGCACTCTTGCCGTCGGCCCGCTTTTCGCCATTCCACACGGTAATCGCGGACCGACACTTCCCCGCGTTTTTGGCAAACGCGACGGCAGGCCGGATGTGCAGTCCAGCCGGGTCCACAATCACCACAGTTCTGCGGATCGGACCAGTCGTCGCCATGCCAAGTTCGCTCCCAGACATCACCACAGACACAACGCACCTCATCACATCAGGTTTAGGGGTTCGGATTTCGCATCAACAAGTTCCAAATCTGCTCCCGACTCGTCGCGTTGCGAAGAGCGTTCAGCAGCGTGTCATCACGCAGCGTTTGGACAACATTTTCGAGCGCCCGCAGGTGGTCGCCGGGCCGATCCTGCGGGGAAATCAACATCACAACGACATGGACCGGCTCGCCGTCAATGCTTTCAAAGGGAATGCCCGCTTTCGAGATTCCGACCGCACCAATCAGTTGGCTCACCGAGGAATGACGCGAGTGCGGGATCGCAATCGTTCGGCCAATGCCGGTCGAACCGAGTTGTTCCCGCCGGAGGACCGCTTTGACGATGTCTTCGAGGTCCGTATTCAGGAACTGTCCGGTCGCGTGGAGGCTCTGAATCAGTTCCCGAATCACGTCTTCGCGCGTAGTTGCGGTCAGCGAAGGCACGATGGCATCCTGCACCACAAAATGCGTCATCTGCATACGTTCAACTCCTATCCGCGGTTGATTCCGAGTGGCCGTAGCCGTGGACTTCGTTCCGCAACAATCCTGAAAAACCGCGCCTGATCCGACCAACCCACTGACTCGACCGCCCCGCCGTTACGGATGAATGCCTTCCGGGCCACCGTGCGACGGGTTGCGGCGGTGGTCCTGAATCCGTTCTTTGTAGTGGTTGATCTGGTGCTTCACCTTGGCGATCGCGTGGCCGAGGGTCAGGATTAAGTCCGTGCCGGTGTCCACGCCGATGAATTCCTGCTTGTGCTCGGCCAGTGCAATGACTTCAACAACTTTGGCTTCGTGTTGAAGGTCCACCGTCACTTCGATGAACATCAACCGCTCGAAATAATGGAGCAGCTTTTCAGCTTTCTCTTGGATTTCCGCTTGGTGTTCCGCGCTTAAGTGCCCGTGTCGGGCGGAGATTTTGACCTGCACCGTAACCTCTTTCGTTGCAACCGGGACACCAATTCTGGACTCGTCGCGGCCAGAATTCCGAGCCAATACCGTGACAGCCCACGGCATAGGCGGAATTGTACGCCAAGCACCCCGCGCATTCAACGCGACGTACTCCGCGTGCCCTCGGGACTGGCGTCCGCAGCACGTAATATCCGCACCCGCATTCGTTGGCCGATCCAAAGCGGGTCGCCGCCGGGGGTGAGTTCGATGACGCATTCCACGGTCCGCACGTCGCTGATTTCGCCGGGTTCCAAGATCATGGTCCGCCGCATCGCCACCCACCGGCCCACCGCTTTGACGCTGCCTTTCCATTGCGGGCCGTCGGGGCGGTTTTCGTCGTGGACGATCACTTTCATGCCGTCTTTCACCCGGCCCAGTGCTTCTTGGTCGATCTCGGCGCGCACGACGTAGGCACCGGCCGGGGCGAAAACAATCGGCGGTATTGGCGTGCCAGGGGAGACGAATCCCCCGACTGTAGCTTGCAATCGAAGGATCGTCCCCGGCCCCGGCGCGGTCAGCGTACACTCCTTTTTCAACTTGTCGGCAAGTACTCTTTCCGCATGGGCCAGTTTCTTGCGTGCCACCGCCCCGCGAATGCGCAGGTCCAACTCGCCGTCCATTTTCTTGAGGTCGTCGAGTTGCCCGCGTTCGGCGGCTTCGAGTTGTTCGACTTCCTTGATTTGGGCTTCAAACATCTCCAATTCGGCACGGCCCAACGGCGTGAGTTGCTGTTGCTCCCGCCGCTGTTGCAGCATTTTGCGTGCGGCTTCGACCCGCGCCGACGACGCATTGAGCATCGAGGTTCGGGCCGCCAACTGGTTCGGAAACCGTTCCTTCATGCGCGTCGCTTGAAGGAAGTCAATCTCCGCCGCTTCTACGGAGGCTTCCGCTTGGATCACCCGTGCATCGGCTGAACTCGAATCGAGAACGATCAGGGGTTGGTCTTTGGTGACGGTCGCGCCTTCGGCGGCAACAACTTCCACGACCCGACCGGCTTGCGCTGGCTCCAACGCAATCACTTGCCCTGCCGCATCGACGCGGCCGGAGCAGTACACGTCCAGTAGATCGGGGTCCAGCGGCGGCGCAATTGGCGCGGGCGGGCGGTTCAACCACCACGCCGTGGCCGCGATCGACCCGATCAGCAGCAACACGCCGAACATCGTAAAAATCCCCGGCGAGCGTCGTCCTTCGGCCATCACATCCTCAATCCAGACAGGAGAATAAAGCCATGTTAACCACAGAGACACAGAGGCACAGAGAAAGCCAAAAGAATAGATTTTTTGTTTTCTCTGTGCCTCTGTGTCTCTGTGGTGAGAACGGTTTTCAGAGACCCCCATTTACCGAATGTTGTGGGCGGGATCGACGCCTTGGAACGACCGCAAGGCTGCGAGTCCGGAGCCGAGGGCCATCAGCAACGTGATGACCGCCGCCGCCGCGACGACAAGCGGATGGAGGCTGACTTGCGTGCCAATGGCGTTCGCGGCTTGGGCGAGAAGCCACGTCATCGGGATGGCGAATGCGATTCCGAACAACCCGACCCACACCGATTGTTCCACGACTGAAAGTTGCAACCGCCAACTCGGGATCCCCATTGCCCGCATCGTCGCAAACTCCCGTTGGCTGGCGGCCGTGGCGGCGTACAGCGTTTGGCTCGTCACCACGGCACCGACCAACAAGCCTAACAACGCTGTGAACCCGACCGCGACACCGGCTTTCGTGGTCGTAAGCCAGTACAGCCGCGACCGCATCGACAGTTCATCCGTTGTGAACGCACTCATCTGTTTGTAGTCGCTCAGCCGCTCCGCAACGATTTTGGCATCCGTCGGCAGGCGGCATTTCGCAAGGTGGTACGTCACGCCGCCGGGTGGGTCACGCACGAGTTTGCGAGCGGTCTCGATCGAACAAAAAATATACGGCCCGCCAATGCTGCGGTAGCCCTTCACCAATCCGACCACTTTGATGCGATTGCCAAACACCTCGGCCTGTTCGCCCACCCCGCGAATCCCCAACCGCCCTAGGTCGGATTCATCCACGGCGACCGAATTCGGTTCGAGTAACTTGGCCATGATCTCCGGGTGTTCGCGGAGGTATTTCACCGCGCCCAAGGAACCCGGATCGAGTTTGGTGCCGACGACGGTAATCACTTCCGGCGTGGCCGGGGAGTCACGGGACGCCACGCGAATCCACAACGAAAACCCAAGGATCGCCGGTTCAACCCGCACAACTTCCGGTTGGGCTTCCAGGCGGTTCACCCACCGTTCCGGAATGGGCCGCCCCAAGTCCACGCTCCGAACACCCGGATAACCGACCCAAACGTCCGCTTGGGATTTATCGACCGGAAGTGAAATGGTCGAAAGCAGCCCGATCATGATGCCCGATTGCACCGTAATCAGAATCGCGCTAAACGACACCGCCAGAATCGCCGGCAAAAACCGCTGCCGTTCGTACCAGATCGTTGCCAGTGCGTAGGTCATGCTGCCGAACCGTGGTGTCGCGTCATCTCAATACCATTGCACACGATCACGCGGTACAAAAGCAGAACCGGCATGAATTGTCACAATGCTCACGCAATCCCTGTTCAAATCCACAGCTTCATACGGGCTTTCCGTTTTGTAGGTCGTGGTCGAAGTCGGCTTTGCGAAGAGGCCCGACATTGACCATTTTTTAGACAGGATTAACAGGATTAACAGGATTGAAATCCGATCATCAAAATCCTGTTAATCCTGTTAATCCTGTCTAAAGTCTTCTCGATCAATCCAATCTCCCTGACAGATGTACGATGTACTGTCGGGCCTCGCAAAGCCTCGACCACGACCTACAAGACAGAACGTGCTCAAATCCACAGCCGCATTCGGGCTTTTAGGTTGGGTGGTAGTTTGTTGTCGAGGATGCGTTTGACTTCGCTCGGGTGGTAGCGGGTGCTGAAGTGCCCTGCCACGATCAACTCGTTCTGAAAGCGATCTTGCCGCTCAATGAAGTCATCCAGGTGCATGTGGCCGTACTTGTGAATCTTATCCCGGCGATGGCTGGCGCGAATGAAGCTGAGTTCGGTGATGAGGATTTTACAATCGTAAACAGCCGGGTAATTGTCCAGACCGGCGGGGCTAGTGTCGCCGGTGTAGGCCAACAAGGGGGTGCGGACTTCGCGGGTGACGGCAGTGCCGGACAGCCGCAGATCGCGGATTTTGTCTCCCGGTAAGCCGACGTATTCGTCCTTCAACTTGTTACGCCGTTCCCACACCATGAAGCCCCGCGACGGGATCGTGTGCGTGGTTGCCCAGGCCACGACGACGTGATCGCGGGAGATTTCAAACTCTTGCCCCGGTTCGACGGCAATCAGTTCGCACAACTGCCGCCCCCGGTCCAACCGTTGAAAGATCAGCAGCAACTTTTTCACGTCGTCAATGCTCTCGATTGGCACGAAGACACGCGGCGGTTCCATTTTCATCATGCGCCGCCGGGCCACGTAAACCGGCAGTGCCGCGATGTGGTCGAGGTGAGTGTGCGAGATGAACCAGTTCGGCGTGCCCATGAAGTCCCACGGGTGCGCCCCGAGGTCGAAGCCCATTTTGAGTTCGGGCACCCGCCAGTAACTCTGCACCGCCGCCCGGCTGTAACCCTCAATGGTCAACCCGGCGTGCATGTGGGTGAGGTACGGCGCGTTATCGACGGGTCGGTCAAGCATGGGGTCCAGCCATCAGGGTCGGAAACTCGCTGCGGCAGCGCAAGTCGGTGGGTTCATCGTCGTCCGACGAGTGCCGGTCGTCAACTCACGCGGCAAAAATGTGATATTGACACTCTGTCAAGTTGTTGGCATTGTTCGCGGTCCATCGGCTTGTTCGGGGGAGGTTGGGAAGAATGACACGCGCAATCGTGACCAAGTTCGGCATCACACTGTTCGCAATTGGGATGCTGTTTTCGACGGGTTGCTCCTCGATGTCCAACACCGGCCGGGACGCCCTTGCGGGCGGTGCGATCGGGACCGGGGCGGGGGCACTCGTCGGCATGGCAACCGGGAACCCGAAGACGGGTGCGGTGATCGGCGGGTTACTCGGGACGGGCGTCGGGGCGGCCATCGGCTCCGAGGCGGATCACAAGGAAAAAGAACAACTCGTCCAACGCGACATCGCCCAAGCGCAAGCCGCCGAGGCCAACGCCCCGATCAGTCGCGGGCCGCTTTCGGTGGAAGACGTGATCGCCATGAGCAAAGTGAACCCGGCGACCAACAGCCGCGTGAGTGACGACATCTTGATTCAGTACATCCGCACCACGAACAGCCAGTACAACCTGTCGCCCGGCGACTTGCAGTACCTCACGGCCAACGGCGTGTCGGACCGCGTGATTCAAGAAATGATGGCGACCCGCAATCGCCCCGTGACGCGGGTGGTTCCACCGCCCCGAACCGTGTACGTGCAACAACCGCAACCAGTCGTCGTCTACGAACAACCATACTACTCACCATATTATTACCGCCCGCCACCGCCGTCGGGTGTGTGGATCGGTGGACGCATTCGCTAAATGGAAAAGCAGAACCGGAGGCCATTTGGCCTCCGGTTCTGCTTTTCCCATCCGCTAACTTCCCCGCTTTCCAGTGATTGTCTACACTGTCCCTGACTGCCAATTTCACTTTTCTTCGACAATCTGGAGATGAACTCGATGATTTGGATACTCGCGGCGCTGTTAGCGATTCCCGCAGCCGACATGAAACAGAAACCCGGCGATTGGCCGCAGTTCCGTGGCCCGAACCGTGACGGTGCTTCTACCGAAAAAGGCTTGCTGCAAAAGTGGCCCGCCGACGGCCCGCCGAAGCTTTGGACGAAGACCGACCTGGGCGGCGGTTACAGCACGGTATCCGTGGTCGGCGGGGTGATTTTTGGGTCCGGTAAGATGAGTGACAACCAAGAGCACGTCTGGGCGTTGGACGAAAAGACCGGCGATTTGAAATGGTCCACGCCGTTTTCCGAAGCGAAAAAAGTAGGCTACGGCGAAGGCACCCGCAGCACGCCGACCTACGCCAATGGCTTCGTTTACGTGGTCAGCATGGAAGGAACACTGGCGTGTCTTGACGCCACGACAGGTAAGCTTGTGTGGAAGAAAAGCTACACCAAGGACTTCGGCGGCAGCGTGCAAAACTGGGGCTACAGCGAATCGGTTCTGGTGGATGACGGTAAAGTCATCGGCACGCCCGCTTCCAAGTCGGCGGCAATGGTGGCACTTGATGCGAAGACCGGCGACACGATTTGGCAAACCCCGGTCGCCAATCCAGGGACCGCAAGCGGGTACGCATCGCCCATCAAAGCGGAACTAGGCGGCGTGCCCATGTACATCAATCTGCTCGGCAAAGCCGGCGGCGTCATTGCCGTTCACGCGAAGACGGGCAAGTTGTTGTGGCAATACAACCGCATCATGAACGGCACTGCCAACATCCCCAGCCCGCTTGTGAAGGGCGATTTGGTATTTTGCTCGACGGGCTATGGCGACGGCGGGTCGGCACTGTTGAAAATGACGGTCGAAGGCGACACCGTCGGCGTGAAAGAGTTGAAGTATTACAAAAGTGGCGAACTCCAAAACCACCACGGCGGCATGGTCGCGGTCGGCGATACGATCTACTTCGGCAACGGGCACAACCAAGGCAAACCGGCGGCTGTTGATTTCAACACGGCCGCGATCAACTGGGCCGAAATGCGGGGCGCTGGCGGCGGCGATCAATCGGCTGCAATTGCCTACGCCGACGGGATGCTTTACTTCCGCTACCAGAATGCCGTCATTGCACTGGTGAAAGCCGATCCGAAAGAGTTCACGCTTGTCTCCAGTTTCAAAATCCCGCAGCCCAGTGGCAAAGCCAGTTGGCCCCACCCCACGATCGCCAACGGCAAGCTGTTCATCCGCGACCAGGACAAGCTGCACTGCTTTGATCTGCACGCCAGCGGGAAGTGATTAAGTGTGAAAAGCGGTTCTTACTGAGCGGGGGACGTGAGTC
>JAYSXU010000616.1:0-1155 GCA_043716965.1 Fimbriiglobus sp. | reverse complement strand
GTGATACGGATGCTGCGCGCGGCGATAAACCTGTTGCCGAAGCGGACGAGGTTTCGCAATCACCAACGGACTCGGAAGATCGTCCGTCCGCGTGGCTGAATGCCTTCGTGGGGCTTGGGGATTGGACGCTGTTTTCGTACCGGGCCGTCAGCGGGCTTTTCTCACGACATTTGAAGTTGAAGGAACTCGTGGGCGTTTGCGTCGATGTCGGGGTGAGTAGCGTCGGGGTCGTGGTGATTACGGGTGTGTTCATCGGCATGGTGTTGGCGGTTCAGGCGTACAACCAATTCCACATGATCGGCCTGGACACGTCCATCGGTGCCGTGATTCACATGTCGATCGTGCGCGAACTCGGGCCGGTGTTGGCGGCAGTCATGTTGGCCGGGCGGGTGGGGACCGCGATGTCGGCTCAGTTGGCCACGATGCGAGTCACGGAGCAAATTGATGCGCTGGCGTGCCTCGGTGTGGACCCGGTGAAGTTCCTCGTCGGGCCGCGATTTCTCGGCTGTGTGTTGGTGATTCCGCTACTCACAATCATCGCGGATGCGTTCGGCGTGCTGGGCAGTTCACTAATTTGTCTGAAGGTTTTCCACATCGACGAGTTCCACTACTGGCGGCACACGGCGAACTTCGTGAAGCTATGGGATCTGTTCGTCGGGCTGGGAAAGTCGGTCATCTTCGGCGGGGTGTTGTCGCTCATCTGTTGCCACCGTGGGTTCAACAGCCGGGCCGGGGCCGAGGGCGTGGGACGGGCCGCGACCGAAGGGTTCGTGTTGTCGTTCGTCGCAATTCTGGTGATTGATTTCGTCATGGCGATGCTCACCAACGCCATCGCGGCAATCATCTGGCCCGGTGGGGGCGGTCGCGTCGCATGACCAACGCAACACCGCTCATTCAGCTTGTGAACGTCTCCATCCGATTCGGACGGCAGCAGGTGTTGTCGAACATCTCGTTGGACGTCTTCCCGCATCAAACGATGGTGCTGATCGGCGAGAGCGGCTGCGGGAAATCGGTTACGCTCAAGCTCATCGTCGGGCTGTTGCAACCGACGGATGGTGACGTGTTGTTTGAAGGCAAGTCTGTTCAAAGTATGTCCGAACGGGAACTGACCGCGATGCGGTTGCGGGTCGGGTTTCTGTTCCAAGGGTCCGCGCT
>JAYSXU010000615.1:0-3502 GCA_043716965.1 Fimbriiglobus sp. | reverse complement strand
GGGTGTGATATTTCATCGGCGGTGTCGTTGATGCACCGGCTCCGGGTCGTCACTCACGCATCTCGGTAGGGCTCCTTCGCCAAATAAAGTGCCAGCCGTGCTTCGGCTTTTTTCAAATCTTCGGCATCTGTGTTCTTCTCGGCTTTCAGCTTTTCGATGGCGTTGCGTTGCGTTGCTCTATCACGGTGAGTTCAAAGTCTCCATTTTCCGAGTGTGCGGCAGCAAGAGTACCAAACCAGTTCCAAGGCACAACTTTGCCCGCTTTTTCTGTGGCCGATTTCGCCAACTCAATCGCTTGTTTACCGTCACGAAACTTCGTATCAGGACATACGGCTTTCAGCCATGCGAGCGAATTCGACGCTTCCCCATCTTTCGGATCGAGACGGATCGCTTCGGCGAAATCGGCGATAGCTTTTTCATACTCCCTCTTGGCATAGAAACAAATGCCGCGTTTGTTGTAAGCCCATTTTTCTTTCGGATCGAAGCGGATCGCTTCAGTGAGATCATCTATCGCTTTGTCATACTCGTGCTTTCCGCCGTAAGATATACCACGGTTGATGTACGCGACTGAATCTTTCGGATCGAGGCGGATCGCTTCAGTACAGTCGGCGATCGCTTTGCCATACTCCCTCTTGGCGTTGTAAGAAATGCCGCGGGAAACGTAGGCTGCGAATGGTTCGGTTCAAGTCGTATCGCTTCGGTGTAGTCAATTATCGCATTTTGTACTCCCCTTTATCTTTCCAACCATGTCCGCGCATCATGAGTGCGTAGGTATCCATCGGGTTAGCTGTGACGGCCTTATCCCAATAGATTGGTGCATCTGCGGCGGGAACGAAGTCGTCTTTGCTCACCCATCCTTCGCGCCGTCCATCATGTACCCGCAAGAAACTATCGCGATCTTCACGGACTGTGCAATTCAGCAAGTTGTGCGCTTTCCAGTAGACTTGCTTCCCATCCTCCCAGTCGCCAATGCGAATCTCACTTTGGCGTTTCTTCGGTAGCACACTCTTGCCGGTCCAGTCGTCTTTGGCGTCTGGCTTGCCGGTTTTGTCGTTCGGCTTGGGTAAGTCTTTTTGTTCGGCAACGACTTCGCCTTGGATCACGAGCTTACGACCCAGTTTCAGGTCGTCTTTTTTCACCCGGACCGACTTGCCGGAGTAGTCATCGGCCATGGCCGGCAGTGCCAAACCGAGCGCCAACAGTCCGACCAGCAACAACCTCATGACAGCGTCTCCTCGGGTGGGGGTCAAAGGATGATCCGAGTAATTTACTCGACATCGTGGTCTCATGCAACACTTCGCTTGTATACGATGACACAGTCTGTTCTTGCCACTACCGGGAAGCCTAGCGATGTCCGAACCCTATACCGCGATCCAAGTCGTGATGATGCCACGGGACACGAACCCGCACGGGACGATTTTCGGCGGGGTGATTCTCAGTTACATCGACTTGGCGGGCGCGATTGCGGCGCGGCGGGAAATCCAGTTGCTGGGCGGGAACGCGAATGCGCTGTTCGTAACCGTGGCCATCAACCGGGTCGAGTTCAAGAAGCCGGTGCTGGTGGGCGACGTTGTTAAATTTCAAACGACGTTAGTCAAGTTGGGGCGAACGTCCATCACGCTCAACGTGAACGTGATCGCCGAACGGGGTGCGGAGTTGATTCCCGTGACCGAAGCGGAACTCGTGTACGTCGGCGTCGATGGCACCACCCCGGAACGCAACCCGATCCCGTTGTTGCCGGCGTCCTGAACGCCCACACTTGAAATGTTTCGACGGCCCGCAATAATAGGCATTCACGCGATGCCCGGGTGGCGGAATTGGCAGACGCGCCAGCTTGAGGTGCTGGTCCTCGCAAGGGGGTGCAGGTTCAAGTCCTGTCCCGGGCACTGAAACCCACGGCTGTGCAGCCTTGGGTTTTTTCGTTTGTTGCGTTCGGTCGGAGTGCGACGACAGTTCACTGTTGCGACGAATCGGAAACCTGCGGAGAATACTGATGGCAAGCACCGTGCTGGTGTGTAACACCGGGTCATCCAGTGTCAAGTTTGCCGTCTACGTTGGCACCCGACTGGAGCAGCGTGGTGGACTGGATCGCACGGCGTTATCCAACCCCGGTGCGGCAACAAGCAGTCTGTTCGAGGCGATTTCGCGGTGGAGTTTTGACGCGATTGGGCACCGCATTGTTCACGGCGGCAACCGCTTTCTGGCACCCGTCCGGATCACTGCGGATGTCTTCAGCGAACTCGAACGCCTGATCCCGCTTGCGCCTCTCCACCAAACGCCGGCCTTGCGACTCATCCGCGACGTCACGGAACGATTGCCGGATGTGCCACAGGTTGCGTGCTTTGATACGGCGTTTCACAGTACGATGCCGGACGTCGAAAAAAGGCTCCCGCTCCCGCGTGACTATTTTGTGCGGGGCATCCGACGGTTCGGGTTTCACGGCTTGTCGTATGAGTCGATTGTTTCCCAATTGCCACCACTCTCACCGCGTGCCACAAGCGGGAAGACAGTGGTTTGTCACCTCGGCAACGGGGCCAGTTTGTGCGGCATCCTAAACGGTCAGAGTGTCACCACGACGATGGGTTTCACGCCCCTCGACGGCCTCATGATGGGGACACGTCCGGGGCGGCTTGACCCCGGCGTGGTGCTTCATTTACTGAAGCATGACGGCTTGACGATCGAGCAAGTTGAAGACCTGCTGGAAAACAAATCGGGCCTGCTGGGTGTGTCGGGCCTGAGTGCCGACATGCGGCAGTTGATTGCCAATGCCACCCCGGAGGCGGGTGACGCGGTCGAGATGTTCTGCCGCTCGGTGGCGAAGGAGGTTGCTGCCGCCGCGACCGCACTGGGCGGTCTGGACGCCGTCGTCTTCACCGGCGGTATTGGCGAGCATAGCCCCGTCGTCCGCGCCAAGGTTTGCGGCCAGTTACAATGGCTCGGGGTCGAGTTGGACGACGCAGCAAACTTGGGTGGGAACACGCACCTGCACACGACGGCCAGTCGTGTGGAAGTGTTGCGGATTCCGTCCGACGAAGAAGCCGTGATTGCCAATCACACCCGCATACTTCTCGGGATGTGATGCTCAAACTTCCCCATCCTGAACGCGAAAGACCGTCATGACCCCAGCCGAACTCGATGCGATTCACGCCTACTGGCGGGCGGCCAATTATTTGTCGGTCGGACAGATTTATCTGCTGGCCAACCCGCTGCTTCGGGAACCACTCCGGCGGGACCACGTCAAGTCTCGGTTACTCGGCCACTGGGGTACGACACCCGGACTGAACTTCATCTACGTTCACTTGAACCGCATGATTCGCGCACACGACTTGAACATGCTCCTCGTCGTCGGACCAGGACATGGCGGGCCGGGGATCGTGGCCAACACCTACTTAGAAGGCACTTATAGCGAAGTGTATCCGCCCATCACGCAAGACGTTTCGGGGATGCAGGCGCTGTTCAAGCAGTTTAGTTTTCCGGGCGGCATTCCGTCGCACGTGGCCCC
>JAYSXU010000614.1:0-10592 GCA_043716965.1 Fimbriiglobus sp. | reverse complement strand
ACAAGAACGTGGGGCAGTTCGACCACGTCGGACCACGTGAACACGTGCTCGTTCATCGCCGCCACGAAATCACCGGCTTCGTGGCGGGCTTGCTCTTTACTATCAACGGTGATGAGGTTGCATCGTCGAAACACTTCGGCGTCCACTTCGGCCTTCGCTAGGAAATTCGACCCGGCGACGTTCAGGTGTGTCCCCGGCGCGACCCACTCACCGAGCAAAACCGGCTCACGGCTTGCGGTGGCAGTACAAATGAGGTCCAGATTCTGTGCCGCTTCTTGGGGCGTTGCCACGGCAATGACATCGACGTGACACTCGCGGCTCATCTCAGCAGCAAACGCCGTGCGCCGGTCCGCATCCCTGGAGTAAACATGAACCTTGGTCAACTTGCGCACTTTGCTGACGGCCAGCAATTGCGTGCGGGCCTGCTTGCCGGTGCCGAACAGGCCGAGTGTGGTCGAGTCTTGTCGGGCCAGCTTTTTCGTCGCCACCCCGCTTGCCGCACCCGTTCGGATTTGCCCGAGGAAATCGGCTTGCAGGATCGCAATCATCCCGCCGAATTTTGGATCGAAGAGGGTCACCTGAAATTGGGCGTCAAACTTGCCGGTGGTGTACGACTTGTAGCCAATGGCGTTCATCGTCTTCGCAGCGGCCGGCAAAACGTGCAGCATCACTTGGTCGGTTTGGCAACGTTGGCGAGGGTTGTTCACGGCTTCATCGAGCGAGATTTTCCGCAACGCCGATTCAACGACCGGCAACGCCACGTCCATCGTGAGGACTTGCCGAACGTCCGTCTCCGTCAGGTAAAGCACTGGCATGGTGGTACTCTTCGGTGGGGTAGGGTAGGCAATCGCTTCGGGGAAAAGATGCTGATGGGTTTTGTAGGTCGCGGTCGAGGCTTTGCGAGGCCCGACACGAACGAACGATCTGAATAGGACCAGCCGTTTGTCCGGTGGCCATCGAGTGTCGGGCCTCGTCGCAAAGCCTCCTCGACCACGACCTACAAGACTACCGAGATGTTGCCGCTGTTGCCACACTCTTCACGGGGACATTTCCGGCGAAGGCGTTGTTGATGATCTTTGAGACACCCGGCATGAACAACAACCAGCGGAACATCGACAACCAACTCAGCTTGGCGAACAGCTCTTTCACTGCGATTTGCCCGGTCAAACTTTTTCCGTCGGACTCCACTTGCAGCGTCGTCGTTGTTCCATTCTGATTTGTGTCAATGCGGTTCTCGAAGTCAAAGGTGCGGATCCAGGCGACGGCCCGTTGTTGTTCGGTCGAGGTCGGGTCATACCGAAGCTTCAGTCGTCCGGTCGTGGGGCTAGGACCGAACAGGCGTTGCCTGATTGCCACGCCGGGGATGTAGCCCAATAACATCGTCATCATGAACAAGCTGAACACCACCAAGCCCATGAACAGCCCGATGCCGGTGTGCAGTAACAGCCCGAACATCACGATATAGGGTCGCACGCGGGTCCAGACCAAGAACGGCAGGCCGATTTCCGCGATGAACGTGAACGCCACACCAATCGCCGCGACCACGGCATACAGGGGCCGATTCGTGACCAGGTTCCGGAGCATCATCTCGTACCACTGGTAATAGACCATCGTGAACTCAGGGTTCACGAGTGTGTCCCAGTAAGCGTTCGTGTTCCACCACGCCGCGCCTTTGAGCTTGGCCAACCCGGACGCCATGTAAATGAAACAGAAGTGGACCTGCAACATGCGGATCGCAAAGCCCGACGCCACGGAATACGGCGGGTTGTCCAGGTAGATTTGCGTGGGAATGTCGATCGTTCCGGAGCGGCTCAGGCTGGCGCGGGCGACGCGGTAGCGGTTCAAGATTCGATCCACGGAGAGCGCTGCCCCGCTGTTGCCGATCATCAAATAGAGGGCCAGGATGTTCATCATCGTGTCCATGCCGAACAGCGTTTGATGTGAACGGTGGATGTACGTCAGGATCGCCAGCCACGTCAACACAGAAGTTACACGAGTCCAGAGTCCGAGCGTGAAACAGACGAACACCGCGAGCATGGCACAGTGGGCGATCACCATCTCGGTCGGATCGGTGATGTGGAACCAGAGCGAGAAGATTGAACTGCCGAACCGGATGCAGATGTTGGGGTCCACGTTCCAATACTCGATGTAGCGGAGTTGCCAATCTCGCTCCGTCGCGGACAGCTTCGTCAACCCACGGATAAACCCGAGCAACGCTTTTCGTTGGCCGTAGGTGCTCTCGGAGTAGTGGACCAAGATGTAAGCGCGGTCATTGGGGTCCACGGGTAACGAGACAAAGCAAGCTTCCGCTTCTTTGGCAAAGGCTGCGCGGTCCGGACCCGACATCAAACCCACTGCCGACGGCGTCGGCGGAATATCCAACTTTGGAATTCGGGACGCGATCCGTGCCGCCCGCTGACTCTCGTCCAACAACACCGCGAGTTGGTTTGTGCGGTCCGTCGCGTTCGATGACAGGTTGGAGAGGTACGCGATCCCCTCCCAGGTGTACCGGGCTTCACCGACGCGGTTTCGCATCTGCTCTTCGTCGTACTTCAGCAAGCGTTCGAGGTAGGCCAGTTTTGCATCAATTTCCGCGGTCGTGGTCTCCGGCGTGACGTTGGTCCGCAGGTACGTCATCCACACTTTCCGCCGGTGCGGGTACTCCGGCAGTTGCGGGAGTTGTTGCGGAAAGGTCGGGTCTTCCCAGTCCAACGTCGGCGCACTCTGCGGCATCTCCCGGCGTTCCCGGTTGATGGATTGCGTGTCGTACCACGAGTCCTTGCCGAAGAAGTTTTGCAGGTCAAAGGAGTACGCCAAATGCGTGTACAGAATCAGGCATCCCGTCACGATGCGGATGAACCCCATCGTCGTCGGGTCGGCGGCGGCGAACCAAAAGTTTAAGAACTGTTGCCCGAGGTTAGGGGTCGTGGGGGCGGGTATCAGGGCGGGGGGCGTCATGCTCATGGCCGTAGGTTCCTCCAGTCGAAAACGAACCCCGAGTGTTCCGTCAGGTAATCGTCAAAGTGTTCCGGGCGTGGATCGTTCAGCGGGTGCTTCTCGGGCTTCATCGTGACGGGAATAATCCAGTAGAGCATCGGGTCTTGGGGGTCGATCAGTTTGCCGTCGGGGGTGTAATCGCCGAGGAAGTAAATCCGGAACAGGCTTGGGTGGTACGGCGAGACCTTCTGGATTGCGAAATACTGCGCCGCCACGATCAGGTGTTCGGCCCGATAGATCTTCACCTTGACCACGCGCCGACCGGGTACCGAGTTCTCGACGGCAATGTGCTTGGCATACGACGGCAACAGGTAGCGCGTGATGTCCGCCTGGGGTTGAAGATGCCAGCGGAATTCCGGGATTTCGTTCACTGGCGGGTGCGGAATTCGTTTCACGCCCGCCGGTAACACGCCGAACGGGTTGGCGACATCGTCTCGGCGCTTCTTGATTTGCCGCTTTTCTTCGGTCTGCCAACCGATGTCGGATGAAACCCGCGTGGCGTTTTCCGTGATCGACAACCGGCGATAATACGTGAGCGCCAGGGGGTCTTTGGTTTGCGTTCCCCGGTGCGGTATCGTGATCCATTCTTGTTCGATCTTCGGCTTGCCGGTGTCCGGGTCGATGGTGTCGTATTCGTAAGTCACCAACGTAAACAGCAAGCTCGCCGGCCCAGGTTCCGGCGAGTAAAAGTGGTAGGCGTTGCGCAAGTATGTGAACTGCTGGTACGGAATGTAAACCCGCTGCCCAAGTTGGTTCACGAGCCACGGTGTCGGATCGGGCCACGTCGTCGAGATTAAAATGCTACTGAAGTGAAACAACACGCCACACAAAATCAACACGTAGCGAACGGTCGGCTGCACAGCGACAAGTATCGCAGCGGCCAAGGCAACGCCCGAAAAGACCCGTGCCAGTAGCCGCCCGGAATCCCAGTGTTCCGGAATGCCAACGTAGGCGGCGAGAAAGCCAGTCGCCGCTGCAATCAACCAAGCACGCGGCAATCCCGGTCGCATCGAAATTGCACTGCCGGCCAAGACCGCACCGACACCGACAAGCCCCAAGCAAAGCGTGGCAAGAATCGCTGGCACGTCGGTGAAGATCGCGTCCGCCAGCAATCCGATTGCCGCCGCAATTGCCGAAAGCACTAAGCCAACCATGCCGGTCCGATAAACGCTACGCGGTTCAGCCGGCGGGACGAGATCGTGGTCCGAACCCAGCGCGTGGGCCGTATCCATACTGGCCTCTCCAATTGTAAACGTTTCACGAAGTCCTGTGTTCACACTCAGCCTAACCGAGGACACCTACAAGATAACCGATCGGCACGGTCCCCTCAGAGACAACACCATCGGACCAGGTCCGTTAGTTTGCAGGCCGATGCGGCAGTCGGTGTGATCGCGCCAGCCGAATCAAAGTATCGCGCAGCGAATTCAAGACCCGGATAATGAAGGCAATACGATCCGGAAGTATGACCCCAACTCCGCAGCCAACCAATACCAATAAAACACCGCATCTTATCCAAATTACTGTTGACGCTCATCTACACGAGACTTAGTATTCTCATTACGCCAGTTGGCCCTTTGCGACGCCTTCCCCGTTTGCCCAGCTTAACAGCACTGATGCTACCGGATGTCATGATGGTAGCATTCAGAACGGGGATGTCACGAGACGGTACGGGTGACTGCTTCGCGTAATTTGGGGTGGTGGGTCTTAACAGTCCACGTCCTTACACCAGGATCGGGAGGTTTTTTGATGTATACGATGGTTCTCATGATGGCGATGTCGGGTTCCGGCGACGTTGCGTCGTTCGGTGGTCGGTTCTCCGGTTGTCACGGTAGCTGCCACGGCGCTCCGGCGGCGGTTACGAGCGGTTGCAGCGGTTACGCAGCACCTGCCGCGTCCGGTTGCACTGGCTACGCAGCACCTGCCGCTGCTGGCTGTTGCGGCGGCGGCTCGGGTATCCTCGGCCTCGGCCTGTTCAGCGGTCGCAGCACAAGCTGCCACGGCGGTAGCGGGTTCCTCGGCCTCCGTTCACACGGTAGCTGCCACGGCACCGCGAGCCATAGCTGCCTGGGCAGCTCGGCTGGATGTTCTGGTTCGGTTGCGGCGACCTATTCCGTTCCGCTGGTTGCAGCACCAGATTGCGGCGCTAGCTCAGTGATTTCGGAAATGCCTGCCACAGCGACACCAGCCGTGATGCCAGTGCCAGCAGCAGAGCCGAAAAAGATGGAAGCTCCGAAAAAGCCTGATGCTAAGCCAGCAGACGCTCCGAAGAAAACGGGCGATGGCGTCTAAATTTCAGACGGCTTCGTCGAGTGGATACTCATGACCTAAGCGGTGTGGAACACGATGTTTCACACCGCTTGTTTTCGTTAAGAGGGCATGTTCAATAGCACTTTGAGTGCAATTCAGTTGATCGCTGTTGTGGAATGGTGAACGAGAAACCTATAATTCGCCCGCCAGCGTGTCGAACCCGGTCAATTGTTGAATGTGGTGGGACTGTGCAGAGTTTTAGTGGACGGAACGACCCGATCCTACGCCCCCGTGTTGCGGACTTGGTGTTCCGTTTGTACGACCGCACGCTGCACCCGGAATTGTTCGAGACGCTATCACTGCGTCGCATCAAACGGGAACGTTATACGCTCACCGTTCGCATGACCCCGACGGGTCATGCGCTGGAGTGGACCAACGGCGATGTCTGTCTTTTTGAAGTGACCACAACGTCGGGGGATGTTTTACCGGACCAAGGGTTGCGGCTACAACACCGTTTTGAAGGCACCCGCTCGGGGCACTGGGAACTGGGACCGACCACGCATTACACGATGAGCTTACAGTCCGAAATCTTGTCACCGGAAGTCTACTTGCATGTCCATGAAGAGTTAGCCCGCGACGGCGCCAAACGGGGTTTGATCTGCCACTATCAATCCCACAACCGCCTCGGACTGGCACCGATGGGTTACATTACCGTCGATCCGCTACCGACCGGGTTGTGCGTCTCCGCATTCCACACCTTCCCGGAAGAGTTCGCCGTCGTGAAAACCCAATCGTTGATCGAGTTTTCATGACTATTCGCGTCGCACCGATTGCGCACGGGTTGCGGTCATCACGCCAACGCCGCGCAGGTCAACGGGGTAGGTGATCGAGCCGTACAGATCGACGACATCGCCGCGAAATCGTTCCAGGTCCAAGCCGGGGCCGGGGATCGCGTAGCACTTCACTTGGCCACGAGTGCCGACAAGTGCGTAGGTCGTGCGGCCGTCCATGCGGAAGCCGGCCAGCCGCAATTCCCCCGGCCCGACCCACTGGTTCGCGGTCGTTTGGGGTGTCTCGTTTCGTTTCACAGGTTCATTAGCGGACGGGGTTGGCCGGCCATTGCTACGTTGCTTTTCACGAACCGCATGAACCCGCGTGTAGCACAGGTTCGCCAATTCCGGGTCGCCGTTGGTCTGATTCATCTCGGCGGCGAGCTTCAAGTAAAGTGATTCCGCCTTCGCATACTCGCGCGCCAACTCGGCTTGCTCCGCTTGCTGCCAAAGCGGGTGGCTCGGCCAGTTGTCCGGCTTGGTTCGACCCGTACCCGTCGTGGCGAACGAAGCGGGTGGGTTCGGCACCGACGCAGTGGACGGTTGGAAACTGTTCGGCAGCGGAACCGACGTGGCGGGTATTGTCCCACCCGGCGTCGGCGTGAGGTCTGTCTTGGGAGATGTGACCGAATGCACTGCGGTGGGACCGCGATTCAGCGACTGCACTGCGGATTTGGGAATGTATCGCAAGTCCCCGTCCGGCGGCTCGATCGGCACCCACTTCATCCCGTTATGTTCGACCGTCGTGCCGATGACCTTCACAATGGTGCCGTCGGGAATTGCGACCCGCCGCACGTCCAGTGGCTTCGGCACCCCCGGTCGCCCCGCCGAGATTTCAATTGTCGAATCCGCTTGAATCACCGCGTTGCGGGGGATGACATCTTTGGGCTGATCGGTCATTGCACCCAGAGCAATGTTTCGCACCCACGAAACCTGCCCACGTGGTGGTTCAATCGCCAGCCATTTTTCCCCGATCTGCTGAACGACAATGACCCGCTCCCCTCGTGCCAGCGTGCCGGTCTCTGGCATACTTTCCCCTTCGCCGCTGCGCACGACCACGCCATCTACCGTAACCTGCGCAAGGTACGGCCCCGTCTGCGCCGACGACATCGCCACGAAACTGAACACGCCAACAATCGAAAGTAACGTTCGCACAATCAGCCTCCGCGCGGCGGAGTTTGGGGATTCAATCAACCGGGGTCATACCATGCCGGCAGAAGTGGTCAAGCTCGATCGAACCGGCGACGAGAGTCGCCTGGTTAACAACCAACCTCCTGCTTCGGGCAGCCCACCCAGCAGCTTACGCAGCCGGTTCGCCGGGATCACCCAGCACACGTTTAAGACCGAACAATCCGTGGCCAGCCCAAAATCCTTAAGCTACTGTGTAGGAATCGCCGGGTAATTATTTGCCACCTGCTTGTGGCAGACCACTCGGCAACGTTCGCTGCCGGTTCGATTGAACCTTGACACTGAGTCTCATGCCCATGTCTGACGCGATTGCACCTGAAGAAGCTGTGGACTTGACGGGCAAAACTGTCGGGGATTATCAGGTGTTGCGTAAGCTCGGGCAGGGGGGGATGGGGGCGGTTTATCTGGCACGGCAAGTGTCGCTCAAGCGGGAAGTCGCGCTCAAGTTTTTGCGCAAGGATCTTGCGGAAAATGCCGTCGCCTTGAAGCGGTTCCAGGCCGAAGCGGAGGTCATGGCACGGGTCACGCACGCGAACATCGTGCAAGTCTTCGCGGTCGGGGAACACGACGGCCAGAAGTACATGGCACTCGAATACGTGGAGGGTCGCAACCTCCGCGATTACCTCGAACGCAAAGGGCCGCCCGACCTGCCGGTGGCGATTAGCATCCTGCGGCAAGTCGCGGCGGCGCTGCAACGGGCCAGCGAAATCGGTATCGTTCACCGCGACATCAAACCGGAAAACATCCTGATTACCCGCAAGGTCGAAGTGAAGGTGGCCGACTTCGGCCTGTCGCGGTACTTCGGCGGCGAGGGGCAACCGCTCAACCTCACGCAGAGCGGCATGACGCTGGGCACGCCGCTTTACATGTCTCCGGAGCAGGTGCAGGGCAAGCCGGTCGATCATCGGTCGGATATTTATTCGTTCGGCATTACCGCGTACCACCTGCTCGCCGGGCAACCGCCGTTTCGCGGCAAGACGCCGTTCGACGTGGCGATTCAACACGTGCAAAATCAACCGCCGCCCCTCAGCGACACCCGCCCGGATTTGCCCGTCGGCTTATGCGAGTTGGTACACAAGTTGATGGCCAAGCGGCCCGAGGACCGCTACCAAACCGCGCGCGACATCATTCGGGATTTGGTGAAGATTCAGAAGGGGTTGCCCGTTGTCATCAGCGATGGGATTGCCACCCAAGTGACCAATCCGGGCCTGTCCCCGAACACGCTTCAACAACCACTTCCCCAGATGCTGGGGCTATCTTCGACGGCCTTCGCGGCAACAAGCCCCTCGCAGCAATCCGGGTATTTCGTGGCACCACCGGCGCCGTCGGGGCAGCGGTGGACGTTGCGCGTTGTCGGTCTGGTGATGTTAAGCGGCATCGCCGGCGTCGGTTGGTGGGTGTTCGGTCGGACGCACCCACCCGGTGAAGGGAAAGGCGCGCCGGCGATCATCGGCTTGCCCGACGTTCGCCCGCCGGAGCCGGTCATCACGGTACGGGAACGCGAGCTACGCGCCCTGATGAAAGAACGCAACACGAACCCGGTTGCTTACGTCGATGCCGCCGTGGAACTCGGGTTAATGCTGGTGAAGGAACGCCGGTTGGACGACGCGGAGAAGGTGTTCAAGGAACTCGAAAACGAACAGAACCGCATCGGCGTCGCCAAGGCGAAAGCGCCACCGGGATTAGCGGCCAAACTCGGGCAAGGTCTGGTGCTCGCGCTCCGGGATAAGCCGGTGGATTCCAACGATGTGTTCCTGAGCACGTTGACCGCCGTCAAACCCATGCAAGGCGTTCTCGACAAGTTTCTGCTCAACCACCCCGACTTCGCGCAGGCCATCGCCGAGGCCGTCAACCGCAACGCCGAAAACCTCGTTCCCCCCGCCAAAATGCCCGACCGCCTCGACTGGCTCCGCACCCCCGGTGGCCTACTCCGCGGCCCGAAGAGTTAACAGGAATTTCACAATTCCGGAGTGACGCGCGCCAGTGTGGAAAACTGCAGCGGCATGACGGCGCGGTCGCCGTAGGTGGCTTTCAGGTTGTCGGCGTTGAACACTTCGGCCATCGGGCCGCTGGCGATTTTTCGCACGTTGAGGAGCGTGACCCAGTCGAAATACTCCGGGACCGTGTGCAAGTCGTGGTGGACGACCAGCACCGTGCGGCCTTGGTTGCGGAGTTCGCGGAGGATGTCGATGATGGCCCGTTCGGTGACCGCATCGACGCCTTGGAACGGCTCGTCCATCAGGTAAACGGGGGCTTGTTGAACCAGCGCGCGGGCCAGAAAGACTCGCTGCTGTTGGCCGCCGGACAGTTCGCGGATTTGCCGCTTGGCGAGGTCGAGCATTCCCACTTTTTGCAGGGCATCTTCCGTCGCTTCGTGTTGCATGCCGCCGGGGCGTCGGAACCACCCGAGTTGGCCGTAGGTGCCCATCATCACCACGTCGAACACCGTGGTCGGGAAGTCCCAATCCACGGTGCCCCGTTGCGGCACGTACCCCACGGATCGCTTGTTCGCTTGGTACGGCTGGCCGTGAATCAACACCCGCCCGGAGACCGGCGTGACCAGCCCCAACATCGCCTTGATGAGCGTCGTCTTGCCCGCGCCATTCGGCCCGATGATGCCCATCAACAACCCCGATGGCACCGTTAGGTCAATGTCCCAAAGCACCGGCTTGTCCCGGTAAGCCACGGTGAGGTCGTGAACGTCAACGGCAGGCAACTTCGTCATGGAGTCAGTACCAAAAACGTTTAACCACAGAGTCACAGAGAAATCCAAAGCCAATTCTAATGGATTTCTCTGTGACTCTGTGTTTCTGTGGTGAATTCTGATTCACGAGGTCCAAAGCTTTAGTTGCACCCCAGTCCGAACCGGCGGACTAATCCGCGTGGCGTTCGGAAGAGTCGCCGGGTAATATGGGATGTCTGGACTGGTTTTCATCCGAACTCCGAAGGGTGGTGGGTTATGCTCCGCAACTGGTTTGCTATCGGCGTTGTTGCGACACTTTTGCTTTCTGTTCAAATGTTCGCAGCCGATCCGGTCGCCGAAAAAAAGACGGACGAGCAACTGAAGGAAATGGCCCTGACGCTGAACGACCTCACCAGCGTTGATGGGATGAACGCCAAGCTCAAGGAACTGGGGAAAGATAAAGCCACGGCCAAACAACTGGTTGCCGTCGCCGGGAAAATGCAAAAAGACGCCGAGGAGAAGAAATCGCCGTTCAAGTTCAACGCGGCGTTGGTGCTGGGTATGTTGGCCTCCCAGGTCAAGGACTTTCCGCACGCCGAGCAGTTCTTGGAATTCTGCTACGAAAGCGCCGTCAAGCTCCAGAGCGG
>JAYSXU010000613.1:0-10624 GCA_043716965.1 Fimbriiglobus sp. | reverse complement strand
CCTGATCTCTGTTCATCTCGAAAGCATCGAGACCGTTCGCGGCAGCCGAAACGGCCAGACACGGCGGAACAACCAGCGCCCCACTCGCCCGAAAAACTTCGGCCACGGACCCGGATCGACGGGTTGCAGGTCCGCCAAGTTCGGGCGGAGTACCATCAGAACCAAAAACGGGGCGTACCACAAGACGTATAAGCCGCCACGGTCCGCGAACCAAAACTGGACGCCGATCGTCATCGCGGCGGTGAGTGCCAGCAGGTGCCCCAAGTTGCGGACGGGCGCCCAGAGGAGCGAGGTCAACACGAACGCAACGTACAGGATGAACACCGGGATGCGGTACGCCCAGTACACCCCCGTCCAGATACTCTCCGCCTTCGGGATTCGCCACGGTTGCCAATCTTCCAGGTGCAAGGTTTGCCACATACCATCGGGAAAATGGCCAGCTAACCACAATACGAACAGTGTCGTTGCAAGCCCGGTCAGCCATGCCACGGTGAAGCCGACCAGGAACCGCCCCAAGCCACGCGGGCGATAAAACTGAATCCACACCGGCAAAATCAACAACGGGAAGAAGGTGGTCCCGGCGGCAATGCCGAGGAACACCCCGGCCCAGGTCGGTCGCCGGTAGAAAAAAACCGCCCAAAGGATCAGCGCGGCGGGCCACACGTGGTGGACCTGCCCAATGTGGTACGCCGCATAGGGCAGGAGCAGGTACATCGTCCCCGCCGCGATGCCAGTGGGGGTGTCATGTAAGTGTTTCATCCCAATCAGCAACAGCCCGACTACAACTGCAACATGACCAAGCATAGCGAAGGTGCGTGCGACCCAAAATTGGACGTCATGCGTTGAGGCACCATTCGCCGCCTGGACTTCCGTGACCACGGCAGTCGCGCCGTCCTGGACCCCGGTGAGGGCAACCGGGCGTTTGCCGACGGTCTCCCACGGGTCGGTGGATCGGCTGAATGCGACACCCGTGAGGCAAACCAACAACGCGGAGCCGAACCAAATCAACCCCGGTGTCGAGAGATTCGGCGAGATCAACGGACGCCGAATCGTCGCCAGATCGACGAGGCACCGCGCAAACCAATACAGCGAAGCGCTGAGCAACCACGCATACCCCGCGATCCGTTCCTGGGCGGCAAAAAAAGGTAAGTCCCGGTGCCCCGGTTCACCCGTCGTGGCGGGGCTATGGGAGGCGAACTGGTTCGCTTCTTGAATCAGTAAAAACCCAGGGACGAACAGAAACAACGCGAGTAGATCGAGGTTTCGGAGCGTGAATAGGCGTGAAAACTGGAAGAATAACGACACCGTCAGAAACAGTGAGAAGTAAAACCAGCTTGCCGAGTTGGGCAAGGTGAATTCAAAAAAGATCGACGACGGCACAAAACACTCCGAACGGAAGAAAGGCATACGTCACGCACAGGCAAATCATCAGCGACGACGGTCACTATCTTATTAAGTGCAACGGACCCGTTGGACTTGACCAGATTACCCTGGGCGTTACGATCCGCAAACCCGACCTGGCTACTGAGGACCACACATGGCCGGACTAACAGCATCCGTACCGGCACCACTGCGACCGTTAGCGGTAAAACTGCGTGATGTTGTCCGCACGTTGTCGAAGCCATTGCTCGATCGAATCTTGTCCGTTGCTGACCGCCAAGGCCGGATCGAACCGCGTGTCATGTCGTTCGTGCTTCAAAAGGGCGAAACGGTTTCGTGCCCGATCCGGATCACCAACTACGGCAACGCGATCTGGAGTTCCGCCGGAACCTACCCGCTCGTGCTTTCATTCCGTTGGCTTTCCGCACGCAAAGAACCGCTTGATGTCGCCACGGTGCGAGTGCCGTTGCCCACCCCGGTCTACCCCGGCGAGTCGGTTGAAGTCCCCGTTGCGTTGATCGCGCCGGACTTCGTGGGGCATTGTCTTGTGGAAGCAGTGCTACAGCAGGAGGGTGGGTCCGTCGCCACCGAACAGGGGTGTCAACCCGTGTTGATCGAAGCCCAAATTACCGGGCGGTATGCGGACGACATCGACTATTACAAAGCCTACGCCACAGCAGACCTCACCCAAGACTACTGGACGGTAGTCGGGCCGAAGACGAAAGACGAGTTCGATCAGTTAGCTCAAGCAAAGTTACAGTTGCTGTTGGAAGTGGGTGCTACACCCGATTCGCGGATTCTGGACATTGGTTGCGGCACGGGCCAATTGGCGGTGGCACTTGAAACGTTTCTTTCAGAAAAGGGCTGTTACTTCGGCACTGACATCGGCCCGGAAGCAATTACGTTTTGCCAGACGCAGTTCAGCCGATCGAATTTTCGGTTTGCGCAGAACGAGATGACCAGTATCCCGATTGACCGGGAGCAGTTCACACAGGTCACGTTTTTTAGCGTCTTCACGCACACGTTCCCGGACGAAACCGCGTTGCTTCTTGCGGAGGCTAAGCGGTTACTTGCCCCGAACGGCACGATCATCGGCGATGTGTTCACGTCGTCGATTGTTGATCGCTGTTCCGGGAATCGCGGCATGATGGAACTGAACCGCGAGCACTTTTTGCGGCTAGTTCAACTGGCCGGGTTGACCGCGAAAGTCATGCACGCCACGCCGTGGGGTAAGTATTGTCAGCGGGAAATCTTCTCGTTTACGCACCGAGTGGAGGCCAGCTCGTGATTGGCCTGTTGCGACAAACGGCATTGTGGCGAACGGTTCGGGGGGTGAAACGCCGACTGATGCCACCGCGACATGACAGCGTGTTGTCACCGGAATTGTGCGGCCACGAAATCGTGATCCCGAATCCCCCTGCCGCGTTGGAAGCGGGTGTAGCTCATAGTTGGACGTTGCGAATCACCAATCAATCGGCGCAAGCGTGGGCGACTGCCGGGCGGCAGCCGGTGGAAATCGTCGCGCGCTGGATCACATGCGTTGGAGACATCTTTGGGGAGCCGGTTCGACTTCCGTTGCCAACGCTGCTCTACCCCGGCGAGCCGGCCACGCTAACTATCTCAATCCCGACCCCCGCGTTTGTCGGCGATTTCACGCTCGAAGTCGATCTGGACCAAGTGGGTGGTGGGCGGTTCGGCGAACGCACATCTCTAGCAAAACCGGCGATGGTCGCGGTTCCGGTGCTTGGCCCGCGTGCGACGGATATTGATTACCACCAAGTCTATCGTACTGCGAATTTGCAGGAAAACCACTGGTGGGTCGTCGGCGGGTATTACAGCCGCGACGAGTACGAGAGGTCCAGCCAAGGTCGGCTCGGGATGTTGATTCAGCACGGCCTGACGCCCGATTCGCGGGTGTTGGACATCGGCTGTGGCACCGGACAAATGGGTGATTCGCTGCAAGGCTATCTCTCCGAAAAGGGTGCGTACTACGGCACGGACATCGGCGCGGAAGCGATCGCGTTTTGCCACGAGCGGTTCAATACCCCCCACTTCGTGTTCCGTCGCGGCGAGATGACCCGCGTGCCGTTTGACGCCACCGACGGGCCGTTCGATCTGGCGATTTTCTTCAGCGTCTTCACGCACACGTTCATCGACGAATCCGCACTCCTGCTCGCCGAGGCGAAGCGGCTACTCGGGCCGAACGGTTGCGTGATGGTGGACATTATCGTGTCCCCACTGGTGGAACGCGGGTCCGGCAACCGGGGCGAAATGGTCCTGAACCGGGAACACTTTTTCCGCATCGCCGGTATCCTGGGATTCGCCCCCGAAGTCATCGGCCGCTGGCCGTGGAACCCCCACGCCGAACGGCTGATGCTGTTGTTGCGACGTAGCCAAACTTCATGATTGAACAATTGGAAAGGACACCACGAATGCGCATCTTGCTGACGAACGACGATGGAATCTATGCCCCCGGTTTGCGTGCGTTGCGGGAGCAGCTGTTGCCCCTCGGTGAAGTGACTGTGGTCGCTCCCGCAACGGAACAGAGCGCGACCGGGCATTCCGTCACGCTGCTCACGCCGTTGCTTGTGAACGAAGTTTTTGACGACGTGCATGGGGAACGGCAATTCATCGGTTGGGCGGTCGAAGGGCGCCCGGCGGACTGTGTGAAACTCGCACTTCTGGAACTGCTGCCCGATCCGCCCGACGTGATTATCAGTGGCATGAACGCCGGGTCGAATGCGGGCATCAACGTGCTGTATTCCGGCACCGTGGCCGCCGCGATCGAAGGGGCGTTCTATCACTTTACCGCAATCGCGTGTTCGCTCGAATACGACCAGAAGATTTACGACTACGCCAAGGCTGCGCAGTACTGCCGTCAGGTGATTGACCAAATCCTGGCTCAGAAGCCCGCCCGAGGAAGCCTGTTCAACGTCAACATCCCGGTGCTGGAACATGGGCCGATTCGCGGCATCCGGGTCATGCCCCAGAACGTGACCACTTACCGAGAGAAGTTCGACCGTCGCGTCAACCCGAGGGGTCGCACCTACTTTTGGACCAGCCCCGAATTCCATTGCCCCGAACCCCACCCCGACACCGACGTGACCGCCCTCGCGGAGCAATTCATCACGGTGACGCCGCTGAAGTTTGACCTCACCGACCACGCCCGGTTGCAGCAGATGCAAGACTGGAAATGGACGGTGGAGTAGACCTGGAAAGCCCATGAACGATCGTTCATGGGCTTTCCAGGTACTTACTCCCCGGTGAATTTCTTCGCACGCAGCAAATGGTGGTAGTGTTGTGCGAAGCGGTGCGATTCGTCGCGGACGTGTTGCAGTAATCGCAAACCCGCGGAGTGGCGGCTCAGTTTGATCGGCTCCGGTTCGCCGGGGCGGAAGATTTCTTCGTCTTGCTTGGCGAGCGAGATCACGGTGGGCGGCGTGATGCCGAGCATGGCAAACGCATCCATCGCAGCACTCAATTGGCCCTTGCCGCCGTCGATCAGCAGGATGTCCGGGAAGATGTCGCCCTCGTCGGTCAGCCGTTTGAACCGACGGGTTATCACTTCCCGCATACTGGCGAAATCATCGACCCCAGCGACCGATTTGACTTTGAACCGTCGGTAACCCGCCTTGAACGGCGAGCCGTCCAGAAACGACACCAGTGACGCCACGGTGTCACTGCCGCCGAGGTGGGCAATGTCGAAGCCTTCGATTGTTCGCGGGGTCTTGGCCAAGCCGAGAACTTTTTGCAGCGCCGCCAGTCCTTTCTTGGGGTCGATGGGTAACGAAAACACTTCGGGTTGGGCGTTCTTCTCCACGTCGCCGCGTAGGGAAAGTTTGCCGAGTGCGGTGATTTCGTCCCGAATTCTGGCGGCCTTCTCGAACTGCATCGCCACGCTGGCGTCTTGCATCTGCGTTCGCATTTCCTTGACCAACCGCGACTTTTTGCCTTCCATAATCAGAATGAGTTTGCGGATCTGTTTGCGGTAGTCGTCGCGGCCAATCCGCAAGTTGCACGGCGCGGAGCACTGCCGGATGCTGTGCAACAGGCAGGGGCGGTACCACCGCCAACGGTCTTCGGTGGATTTAATGTCCAGGGTGCAGGTGCGGAATTGCAGCACTCGTTGCAGCACCTGTACCGCCGCTCGGAGGCTGCGGGCGTTGGTGAACGGGCCGTACAACTTCACGCCCTTGCGACGCGGGTTGCGGGTGAACTCGACACGCGGGAACTCTTCCCGGACGCGGATTTGTAGATACGGAAACGTCTTGTCGTCCTTCAGCGCCTTGTTGAACCGGGGTTGCACGTCCTTGATGAGCCGGGCTTCTTGCAGCACCGCATCGACATCGGTTTCGCACGGGATGAAGTCGATCTCGCGGATGTGTTGCACCAACTCGCACGTCCGCAAATTCTCCGTCGCTTCCTTGGTGAAATAGTGCGACGCCCGGCTACGCAGGTTCTTGGCTTTGCCGATGTAGATCACGTTGCCGGCGCCGTCCTTCATGAGGTACACCCCCGGCGTCATGGGGAAGGTTTTGACCTTCTCCGCCGGAGGAACTTTAGTCGGGTCGAGCGTTTGAAAACTGACGGGTAGTGGTATCCGTTCGTCTGGCATGGTGACATCCTGCGGTTCGTCTCATTCGTTAATGTCACCCCATTTTAGCGGGTTCGGTCCCGATTGTGGCAACTAATGTTCACTGCAAAGTGACCCTGCCGGTTGTGACGGCGTTGTTCTTGGCCGGGAACCACGCAAAGGCTAGCAAACGGCGGGCCGGGCGGGTACGTTCATGGTGTAGGCGTTTACTAGGAACCCTTTGGGGGCCAGGATCATGGCACGAATTTGTCCGCAGATCGGTTTGGCGTTGGTCTTGATCGCGTTTTCGCCAACCGCACTTTTCGCTCAGTCTAACGATGCGACAGACCGAGCCAAACTCCTCCGGCAAATCGCGGATCAGAAAGCGGAAGCCGACACGACCGAGGCGATCCAAAACGCCGAAAAGCTGGCCAAGGCGTCACCGACGTCGGCGGTCAAAAATCTCAAAGCCGCCGTCGGGCTGCTTGATCGGTCGTTCGAGATCACCAGCGAAAAACGCAGCGAACTCGTCAAACGGTTGGAAGCGAAAGTAGCGGTCATTGAAGGTCGTGCCCCGGCCAAAACCGAACCCGACCCGAAAACCACGAAGTTGAAGGAAGCCGATCAGAAAGCACTGGACGCGGCGAAACTGGAGACCAAAGAAATCCGCGAAGCCGTTACCGCAATCGAGAAGCTTTACGACGCCAACAAGTTCGCCGAAGCTCAAGCCAAGACCTCGGACATTGGTAAAAAATATCCCAACAACCCGTCCGTGTTGGCCCTCACGGGGCAAGGCATGACCAGCGATCGGGTGGCCGTTGCCCGCGATTTGGCCCGCGAGCAAAGCGAACGCATGGTCTACGCGATGAACGACGTGGCACGTTCCGCACTCCCGGCGAAGGGGGACATTGAGTTCCCGAAGGGCTTCGCGGAGAAGATGAAGAAGCGTGACGCCTTGTCCGAAGTCCAATTGGGGCCAGAAGAGGAAGCGATTCTGAAATCGCTAGAATCCCAGGTAAAAACGGGCATCAAAAACGGCCCGTTCGAGGAAGTGGTTGAGTCCATCGCCACGCTCATCCAGAAGCCCATCTATCTGGACCGACAGTCGCTCACGGACGTAGGTCTCGACATGAAGAAGCCCGTCACCTTACCGGACAACGTCTCCGCCCGCACCGGATTGCGTGCGGTGCTGCAATCGCTCGGCTTAACCTTCATCATCAAAGAGAAAGCCATCCAAGTCGTGACGTTGGAAGAAGCCCGCAAAACACTCGTGAAGAAGGCCTATTACATGGGTGACGTGTTATCGAGTCCGTTGAGCGGTGGGGCCACGATCGGCCCGGTTGCGGATTTCTTTCAGGCGACACAGAGTGCTAACGCGATTATCGACTCGATCAAGAAAAGTGTCGATCCGCTGGGGTGGCAAGGGCAGGGCGGGAACTCGTCGATCCTGTTCCACGCCCCCAGCATGTCGATCATCGTCAGCGCCCCCGCCGAGATTCACTACAGCATCGGCAACAGCATGAAACCGCGGCGGTGAATGTCAAATACAAAGCCAATACATTTCGTGACATGTTCTCAACTCGCTGTCACGGGTGTTTTTTTGCAGCTACTCTGAATGCTTCAGCTTCAACGGCAATGAGTTCTTGGATGATGGCCAAGTCATCCAAGCCCTTCTTTCGCATGTGCCAGACGATCCCGGTCGCTTGAAACTTCCAACCTCGATTTGCCGCTGCCTCGATGTACACCTCGCGCGATACAGTTAATCCGCCAAAACTGCACCCGGCCTCAAGTCCATGAAGGTAGCTCTGCACAGTCGCAACTTCGACCGGAGCAACATACATCGATGTCCAAGTCGAAACCGCATCAAGATGTGTAAGCACTTTCTCAAGCATATTCTCAACTCTGTGCTTGATGTCAATACGTCGCACGGCCGCCGCTGATGTCGAGACATTGTCCCGTCGTGAAACTGCATTCGCTACTGGACAGAAAGTGGACTAACGCGGCGACTTCGTCCGGCTTGCCGGTGCGGCCCAGTGGGATTTTCGACAGCATCATGTTGATCTGTTCTTGGCTGAGCTGGTCGAGAATCGGCGTTTGGATCACTGCGGGTGACACGCTGTTGACGCAGATGTCCCCCTTGCCGACCAACTCCTTGGCGAGCGACTTTGTGAGACAAATCACGGCGGCTTTGCTGGCGGAGTACGGGGCCATCTTCGGGTTGCCTTCCTTGCCCGCGATCGACGCAATGTTGACGATCCGCCCGAATTTCTTGGCAATCATCCCCGGCAGCACCGCTTTACAGCAGAGTGCCAACCCCGTCACGTTGATGTTGAACACGAACTCCCAGTCTTCGCGCACCAGTTCCCAAATCGGCAAGTCCCTTCCCTTGCGGCTGGCAACGCCGGCGTTATTCACCAGGATGTCAACCGGCCCTGCCGCCTTAGTAATCTCCGCGAACACCCGCTCCACATCGGCTTCCTTCGTGATGTCGCCGACCAGGGGCACGCCATGAATCGCGTCCGCGACTTTCTTGGCACTCTCGGCGGACATGTCAAAGACACCCACCTTGGCACCGGCCCCCGCTAACCGCCGACAAATCGCTTCCCCGATCCCCTGACCGCCCCCCGTTACCACGGCCACCTTACCATCAAGCCGAAATTGCCCGTTGTCTGCTGCCATGACTGATTCCTTGACACGTGACTGAATCGAAAACATCCTCCCCATACGGTAAGCATGTCCCGCGATGTCGGCCAATGGATTTCCCGAGCTACGACCGTCAGGGAGTGGCCCAACCCTCCGCACACAATACGGATTGTTGCCGTCGAGGTAGCGAAGCGAGGGTGAAGGGCTGGGCCACTCCCTGACGGTCGTGGCTCGGATAGATGAATCAATTCCGAATGACCAATGCCTTCGGCCCACGGGATTCGACTTCACCGATGATCGCGGCGGTGAATGTGCCCGCTTGACTCAGACGTTTCACCAGTGTCGTTGCTTTTGCGGGATCGACACTGATGAGTAACCCGCCGGACGTTTGGGCATCGTAGAGAAACTCGAACCGGAACGGGTCGAGGTTGGCGTCGAAGTGGCTGTCGGGTTCGGTGTACTCGCGGTTGGTTTTACTTGCTCGGGTGCGGTATTTCGTAATCGGGAGTTTCTCAAGCCCCGCAAAAACCGGCAGGGCGTTCAAGTGAAGCACGAGTGTTGTGTGGCTGCCCAACGCCATCTCGTAAGCGTGCCCCGCCAAGCCGAACCCGGTCACGTCCGTTGCCGCGTTCGCGCCGACTTCTAGCATCGCATCGCACGCCGACTTGTTAAGTTGCACCATGCTTTGGCAAGCGATCGCAAGCAATTCCGGTGTGCAAACTTTTCGCTTGGCCATCGTCGTAATGAACCCCGTCCCGAGGGGCTTCGTTAAAACCAACACGTCACCCGGTTTGGCGGTGGCGTTCGTGAGGATTTTATCCGGGTGAATCGTTCCGGTCACGGACAAGCCGAACTTAATCTCGGCATCCCGAACCGTGTGCCCGCCGACGATCACACAGCCCGCCGCCTGGCACCGTTCCGCCCCACCGGCCAGGATTCGTCCCAGCCATTCCGTGCTGAGTTTGTCGTCCGGATAGCCGACAAGGTTCATCGCGGTGACGGGCTTGCCGCCCATTGCGTAGACGTCACTTAACGCATTCGCCGCCGCGATTTGGCCGTAGATGTACGGGTCATCGACAACGGGCGGAAAGAAGTCGAGCGTCTGCACGAGCGCCAGTTCGGGCGTGAGCCGGTAGACCCCCGCATCGTCGTGGGTGTCGGTGCCTACGAGGAGATTCGCATCCGTCACTTTTGGTAAGTAGCTCAGAACCTGAGCAATGCCCGCCGGCGGCAACTTACCCGCTCACCCCGCGCACGAGGCGTAGTCCGTGAGCCGCTTCTTCCGCCCAAACCACATGGCAATCACCCTTGAGAAAAGCACACCAACGAGAGCTGTGTGGCTCTCGTTGGTGTGTAAACCAAATTACTTCTTCAACTTGCTCGTCACCATGTCGATGATGGCGGCTTCGTCCGGAAACTCGCCGGTTGCTAGTTTTGAGTAAACGAGTTCGTTGCCGAACTTCACTTCAAAACACCCGCCGGTGTCCGGGACCAATTTGATGTCTGAAATCTGACGCTTGAACCCGGAAAGAATGTGGCCCGCCAAACTGAGGGCCTTCGGTTCGTAGCCTCAGGACGTGCAATACTTAATTTCGATGTTCATCGATTGCCTCTGTAAAGCCACATTAAATGCGGCAACCATTACCGCACTCCCGTGGCAGTGACATTCTAGAAGTATGGTGGGGTGAAATCCTAGCCTCGGCGATTGGAATCCATCAATCCTGAAGTGTGTCTGGGGAAAATCTCAGCGAATGACAGTGACAGTTATCAATTCGTTTCAGGAAACGTTTTGAACGTTGCTATTTCTTCCGGTGTCAGAACTCGGAGTTGGGCAATCGCTGCCAGCGATATCCGAAGCGAGTTTCGTTGAGTCTTATTCCCACAGTCCAGATTCGTGATTCCAGCGTGACCTTCCCAGCCTAGCCTTGACTCGTATTCCCGTGCGCCGGTTTCGGATAGTTTGGTCGCACGCTCCCAGTGAATGTCGAGCGGTGGTGTGGACGGGTGCCTGTCGATGCCAGGGGCGAA
>JAYSXU010000612.1:0-1164 GCA_043716965.1 Fimbriiglobus sp. | reverse complement strand
TGCAACTTGGCTTGGGCGAGACGTAGCGGCGGCTGTCAGGATTGCGTGTTGGTACTGATTGAACATCTCATTTGGCGTCTGACTCAACTCAAAGGCTGCACGACTTTGCCGCCCCATTTCCGCGCGGAGTTGTGGGTTTTGGATGAGCCACTGCATGTGCTGGGCGAGTTCTTCGGCATTGCCAAACTCAAACCGCAACGCATTCTGACCCCACACCACCTGCTCGTCCAGGCCGCCACAGGGCGTCGAGACAATCGGCAGCCCGAACGCCTCCGCTTCCAGCACGGACAAGCTAAACGCCTCGACATACGACGTGCAGACGAACACGTCCGCAGCCCGCAAGAAGGTCCAAACTTGGTCGGTCTCGGGCACAATTTTCACGACATCTTCGACCCCCCGCGCGCGGATGAGGTTTTGGACATACGACAGGTACGGCAAGCCGTCACGGGCGCCGACGAGGTAGCAAACGAAATCTCGACGGGACTTCGCCACGATCGCGGCAGCTTCCACGAGAGTGTGTTGCGATTTGCGTTCACACACCGTGCCCACCGTAACAAAACGCACCCGACTGGCAGACGGTTCGGGTAAATGTTGTATCGCTGCAACTTTGCTCAATCTGCCCTGAAACTCATCGAAAGGTTCCGGGTTCAAGGCGTTGTGGATGACCGTGAAGTTTTTGCGCGAGTTCAGCCGGGCATACAGATCAGCACACGCCTTCGACACAAAAATCACCCGATCCGCGAACTGAAACGCCCGTTCACAACGCCACCGTCCGTAGGGACTGAAGGCCGCCTGAAACAGTGTTGCGGAGTAACTTTCGTGAATGACCAGTTGGGCGGGTATGCCAAGCCGGGTTGCGGCTTCGATGATCGGAAACAGGCCGAGTGTATTCGCCACGACGACTTGCGGTTTGGTCTGTTTCAACACCTTCGTGAAGTGCCGTTGCGCCGTTGCGTACTCGTGCGGTGTCCATTGGCCGTCAATGAATCGTTGTGCAAATGGCGTGTGTTCGGCGAAGACCGGGATGTTGGCGGCGTCAAACACGCTCGCCGCTTTCCCCGGTGCCGGGGCGTACAAACTGGCACTGATCGTTCCCCGTGCTGTTAGGCCCAGGGCGACATCGCGTAGCACTTTTGGCGCGCCTTCAAACCCCGACAAGTTGTG
>JAYSXU010000611.1:0-10654 GCA_043716965.1 Fimbriiglobus sp. | reverse complement strand
TGTTTCTTACTTGTCGCCCGGCTTCGGGTCCGGTTTCTTCTGCAACTTCCGCAACAGTTCAATCGCATCGTCGTCGTTCACGTCCGTCGCAGACAGCTTATCCTTGAGGAGCTTTTTTTCCCGTTCGTGTGGAATCTCGTCAAAGAAACTCAGCACCCGTTGCAGCCATTGTGGCCGGTCGGACATCCCCCGCCCGACGTACTGCAAGCGTGTGGCGGCGTCCACCAAATCGACCCGATCGAGTAAGCGCACACGCAGCCCGTCAAAATCGGGCGGTTGGCCGGCGTCGTGCATGGCGTATAGCTCGCTCAGAATTCGCCGCAATCCGGTGTGGGTAATTGCTTCAAGGGCCACTTTTTCGCGGCAGACTGGGACGAGCGTCGGGTCGGCGAGCAACATCTCCAGCAGTTGCTGTTCGGCTTTCTCGGCGCGCCCGGCTTTGGGCATCGGTGTTTTAGACGGCGTATTGTTGGGGACGTTAACAACTGCGGCGGTCGGACGGGATGTTGGTTGCGGATTTTCTTGCTGCTTGCGGCGCCGTTCGGTTTTGAGTTCGGCAAACCGCGCCCACACGGTCTCTTGACGCAACCCCAGGCGGTGCGCCAATCGGGATACGATCAACTCGTGTTTGACCTGTCCGGCTTGGTTCGGAATCGGTGGCGCCATCGCCATGATCCCGAGAATGGCATCGATCACCCGTCGATTCCCTTCGATGGTGGTTGACGATTCCTTCGTCAATAACTGATTCAGCTTAAACTCTAAAGCGTCGATCGCGTTCGTCAATGCCTTCTTGAAAATATCGACTCCGCCAGGTTGAACGAGAAGGTCGCACGGGTCAAGGCCATCTGGTAAGGTGGCGACCGCGAGATCGACGTCCTGGCCGACGAACAATTCCAACGCCCGATCCACGCCCGTCATCCCGCCGTCGTCGGCGTCATACACCAACACCACTTTCGGCACGTACCGCCGCAACTGGTTCACATGAGTCACACCCAACGCGGTTCCCATTGTGGCGACCACGTTCGCCACGCCGCATTGGTGGGCCATCATCACATCGGTATACCCCTCGACGACCGCAAGGAATCCCGCCGCCGAACCGGCGTGACGAGCCAAGTCGAGACCATAGAGAAGGTTGCTCTTACTAAACAGCGGCGTTTCGGCAGAGTTGTAATACTTCGGACCACGCGCAGCAAGGTGCGACGTTGGCAAAACGCGGCCCCCGAACCCCACCGTTTGCCCGCGAATGTCCCGGATCGGGAACATCACCCGATCCCGGAACCGATCGTAATAGCCACGCCCTTCGTCCCGCGCCGCAATCAGCCCCACTTCGGTCAGCAACCCCGGCGGAAGTTCTTCCTGCATTGCTAACTGACACAGCCAGTCGCCGAACACCGGCGCGAAGCCGAGGCCGAACTTTTGCACGGTCTCGCCCGCCAGCCGTCGGTCCCCCAAATACTTGCGGGCGGCTTCGGCGACCGGCTCCTCGAAGAGACAACTCCGATATTTTTCTTCCGCCCATCGCATCACCTGCAACAGGTACGCCCGGTGTTGGTCGTCGGGTGAAATCGCATCGGCTTCGAGCTTGATCCCGGCGCGTTGTGAGAGTATCCGCATCGCCTCCGGGAAATCGACTTTCTCGAACTTCATCACGAAGTCGAAAACGTCCCCGCGAGCGTCACAGGCCCAGCACCGATAGTTTTGATAATGGCGATCGAGTTGCAACGAGGGGCGCGTGTCGTTGTGAAATGGGCAAAGCGACTTGAATAGCTTCCCAGCCGAGTGGACGGGAATGTAGGTGGAGACGACATCAACGATGTCGTTCGCAGCTTTGATCTGTTTTTTCAGTTCGACGGAAACGGGCGGCACGAAGCACCTTTGCGGGCCTAGTTATGACCAACTCGCGCCAAGCGATTCCTACGCATATCCTGCAATGTCACAGAAGCTGCGCGATGAGTCCGGGCTTTACGGCGTGAGGTCAGTTCTCTTGGGTTCCGCGGTCTGCCTCGGCGGTGGTCAGGTTCCGAATATCCCCGATGACTCGTGATGGTGCAGGTCGGACAATGTCACCGTGTTAGAAGAGCGGTGCGTGTGTTGTCGTGGGATCGCTGCGAGGAGTGGGGCGGGATAACTGACGGCTGCCGTGGTCCCTTCACGAATGAAGAAACCGATGTTGCAGTTGCACCAATCCGTTGATGCACTTTGGATTATAAGCCGTTAACCCAACCCGTCAAGCGAGGATCGAGTGCGGTTGTCTTGGACTACAATAAAACTACTTGATACATCGACGCTTGACGGGCACGGAGACGGGCAAAGTGAGCGATGTGCGCGCTTACGCAGGCGACAAATCGTTGCGAATCAGAGAGCCGTTGCAATTGTCACAACCGGATTCGCTCCCAACTTCCAGAAGATTCTACCAGGGCGGTTCATCATGTTCGGTTTTGTCACAACCGCCATCTGTAACGTGATTGTCGGTATGTCGTTGTCGCCCCAAGAGGCGGCGGGTCTCAAACCCGTTCCTGGCGTGGTCGTGGCCCATTCACCGGCGAAAACGAAACAATACATCGGCTCGCCCTCGATCGCGGTGCTTGCCGGTGGCGAGTTCGTTGCATCACATGACTTCTTTGGTCCCGGTTCGACACGGGACGTGACGCAGGTGTTCGCGTCAGCGGACAAAGGGAAAACGTGGGAGAAACGAGCGACGATTTCGGGGCAATGGTGGTCAACGCTATTTGTTCACAACAACACGCTCTACCTGATGGGCGTGGCGAAGGAATACGGTTTTGCGGTGATTCGGAGATCAACGGACGATGGGAAAACGTGGACAGACCCGAAGGATGCTGAAACAGGTTTACTTCACGACAAGGGAATGTACCACTGCGCTCCGGTGCCGGTGGTCGTTCACAACGGGCGTCTCTGGCGGGCGATGGAAGAGTACGCGGGGCCGAAGTGGGGGTCGTTCAGCAGTTTCATGATGTCCGCCCCGGTTGATGCGGATTTACTCAAAGCGTCCAGTTGGACGAGTAGTAATCGGTTGCCACGAAACGCGGACTGGCTCGGCAAGAAATTCGGCGGGTGGCTCGAAGGCAACGCGGTCGTGGCACCGGACGGTTCGGTGGTGAACATCTTGCGGGTGGACTTTCGAGCGCACCCCGAAAAAGCCGCGATCGTGCGAGTCAGCGCCGATGGCAAAACCTCGTCATTCGACCCCGAAAAGGACTTCATCGACTTCCCCGGCGGGTGCAAGAAATTCACCATCCGCTACGATGTCAAGAGTCGAAAATACTGGACGTTGGCAAACTTCGTGCCGGTCGAGTTTCGGAACGAGAACGTCGAACGAGCGCGGAACACGCTCGCGCTTTGCTGCTCCAGTGATCTCAGAACCTGGGATGTCCGCAAAGCGATTTTGCGCCACGCCGACACCAAGGCCCACGGCTTCCAATACGCGGACTGGCTGTTCGCGGGTGACGATTTGATCGCGGTCGTCCGCACCGCGTTCGACGAACCCGACGGAACCCAGGCCCACAATTCGCACGACGCGAATTACCTGACGTTCCACCGCGTCGCCGGATTTCGTACTGCGAAGTGACTCAAACTCTTCTACCTTTTTTCGTTGCAGGTTCACCGTGCCCACTCCCTGGACTCGCCCGTTGCGTGGTATTGTCGTCCCGCTGATAACGCCGCTGATCGAACCGAATCGGCTTGATCTCGCGGGGTTGGAACGGCTGGTCGAACACGTCATGAACGGCGGCGTTAGCGCGATCTTCGTGCTTGGCACGACGGGCGAAGGCCCACTGCTGGACGAACCGCTGCGGTACGAGTTGGTGTCCAAAGTCTGCTCACAAGTGCGGGGTCGCGTGCCGGTGTTGGTGGGGATCACGGACACGGTTCTCGCGTCAGCGGTGCGGCTGACGGCCCACGCAGCGGAAGCCGGGGCATCTGCTGTTGTCACTTCGGCACCTTATTACTTGAAGCCGGGGCAACCCGAACTCGCGCGGTTTGTGACGACACTGGCCGATCGTGTGGCACTCCCGCTGTTTCTTTACAACATGCCCGGCCATACCCGTGTCACGTTCGGACCGGACGTGATTCGCCAAGCGTTGCAGCACCCCAACATCATTGGCCTCAAAGATAGCTCGGGGGAAATGGGCTACATTCACGCGGCCCGTCGGCTAATCGCACCTCGTCCGGATTGGAGCTTGCTCGTCGGCCCGGAACATCTCACTGCGGAAACGGTGCTGTTCGGCGGGCACGGCGGCGTGAACGGCGGTGCGAATGCGTGGCCCGAACTGTTCGTGAACTTGTATCAAGCGGCATCAAGTGGCGATGTGTCCCGAACCAATGCACTCCAACAACAACTGCTCGACTTCGGAAGGGTTTATCAAATTGGGCAACATGAATCGGCCGTCATTAAAGGGCTGAAGTGTGCGCTGTCGTGCCTGGGTATTTGTAGTGACGTGATGACCGAACCGTTTGATCGCTTCCAAGACCGGGAGCGGAGTGAAGTGATGACGATTTTGAAGAGTTGCGGTTTATTAAAATCTTGACTGACACAGCCAGAACGAACGCCAAGTGACTTGGCGCTCGTTCTGGCTGCAAGTTTGTTCTCACTCTTCGGAGCAGCACTTTTTCTTCGTTTGCACGGTGGTGGTTTGTGCAGTGGAGATGGTCATGCTACCGGCACAAGCACCAAGTGCTTCGCTTGTTGCGGGACATTCGCCGGCTTCGGCACAGCACGATACGTCGGCCACTGGGCAGGTTGCTGCCGCAGATTTCGAGCAGCATGAGCCGCCTTCCGAAGTTGTTAGCCCGGCGGCGTCCGTCACGGCGTTCAGTCCGGGGATACTGCCCGTACTGGCGTACACGCCGATCAGGGTCACGAGAATCGCCGCAGCGATCCCAGCAAGGATTTTTGTCGTCATTCCCGATACTCCGATTGTAAAGGACCATTGAAAACACAGAGCGAAACAATTTCGCTCTGTGTCAGTCTAGTCGAGAACTTGTACATTACACAAATTCAAAAAAGTAAAAAGTCGGAACAACGGATCGTCCGACTTTTTACCGTCGTTGCTTCAACTTACTTGCTCAGACAGCAATCGCTACCAGTTTCGCAGCAAGGCGAGCCGGGGTAGCAACAATCTGCTGCCGGCGCAACAGCCTCTGCGGGACAGCACGACGCACCCGGCACGCAGCAAGGCGAGCCTGGATAACAGCAATCGCCACTGGCGGCCGTG
The DNA here is from genome assembly GCA_043716965.1 of Fimbriiglobus sp. Lineage (GTDB taxonomy): Bacteria > Planctomycetota > Planctomycetia > Gemmatales > Gemmataceae > Fimbriiglobus. The sequence goes on along the minus strand of JAYSXU010000611.1, from coordinate 5,423 downwards.
ACTGGCTCGCTTACGCGGCCAGCCGTTGCGGAAACGTAGCCGATCGTACTGAGAGCCGCAACCGCAAGCACGCCTGCAAACAATTTGGTCAACATGGTCAAACTCCGGAGATTAAGTGTGTAAAACGTTGGAAAGCAGTATCACCCGTCAACGTTGCACTTAACACCGAAGTACGTGGTGCGCGTAAAGTCGCACCGCCGTGGTCATGAACGGTAAATCGCAGACACTATGCTCATCCAACGCGGAATCAGCGTTGGCGGAGGCCGAAGGAAGATCAAGCAGGCCGACGAATCGGTCATGCTCCCATAAAGTCAGTGCTTGGATGATTTCAAACGAAATTGTTGAAAATGGAGTCGCCGGTTCAAGGAAGATGCCTGAGCAAGGGCAACGAACCGGGGTCTTGGGCGTTGAACCGCTTTTCGGGTCAGCGGGTTGCTCGGATTTGGCATGGCAGCGCGAACACTTATACATCGACTCGTGGTTAAGAATTGTCACACAGAGTGGTGTTGCTGGTTTAACTAAGTTACAGACCGGGTCACAACAGCAGAGCGAAGGCCCTACGATTTGAAACAGTCCAATTAAACAGGCCAGCAACAATTGCACGACAAGCTTCCTCAGGGATGACATTTTATTATACCACACTGGCACTGACCTGTTACAGAGCATTCTTAATTTCGGGTTTCCGATTGCAGTTCTGGATGGAAAACCGAAAACAACTGAACACAGAATCGCTGGTCACTGAAATCGCAACACTATGACGCCACACTTTGACCCCCTGCAACTAATTGTGCCTCGCCGCAAGATCACCGGCATCTCGGCCACGTTGTTGCCCTACACCGACGCACACCAGATCGACTGGCCGGGTTTCACGCAACTCCTCATGCGAACAGCGGAAGCGGGGTTGATGCCTGCGGTCAACATGGACACCGGGTACGGCAACCTGCTCACACTTGCGGAACGGGCGAACGTTTTGGACGCCACCCGATCGGCGCTCGGGAATCGCCCCTTTGTGGCCGGGGCATTCGTGCCAGACAATCCGGGGGCAATGTTTGACCTCGACGGTTATTGCCAGTCGATGGAACCGATCCTCAGTCGTGGCGGGGTGCCGGTTATTGTTCAATCGTTCGGCCTCACCGGGCAACCGGATGCGGAGATCATCACGGCGTATGAACAACTAGGGAAGCGTTGCGATCAGTTCATCGCCTTTGAACTCGGCACCATGTTCGCGCCGTTCGGCAAAATCTACAGCCTCGAATTATTCCGGACATTACTCGGCGTGAAAGCCTGCGTCGGGGCCAAACACTCGTCGCTACGGCGCGATCTGGAATGGCAACGGCTCGTCGTGCGGAATGAAGTCCGACCGGATTTCAAAGTCTTCACCGGGAACGATTTGGCCATCGACATGGTGATGTACGGCAGCGATTACTTGCTCGGATTAAGCACCTTCGCACCGGACGTGTTTGCCAAGCGTGACAAGTATTGGGAATCAGGCGACCCGCAATTCTACGAATTGAACGACTTACTGCAGTACCTCGGCTGCTTCGCCTTCCGCGACCCGGTGCCGGCGTACAAACACACCGCAGCCATGTTGCTGAAACTGCGTGGCTGGATCGCGTCCAACGAAACCCACCCGGCCAGTTCCCGTCGTCCGGAATCCGATATTGAAGTGCTTCGGACGATACAATCACGGATCGCCGAATTCAGTTGACGCCGGGTACAAGTACGCCAGCACCTCCGCGAACCGCTCACCCCAAGCCGCTTCGTTGTGTTCGGCATGGGTGGCTTCGAGATACTGATAGCTTGCACGATGCGCCTTGAAAATCGTGGTAGCACGGCGGCACCGCTGAAGGTTGGCAAGTTGATCGGGTTTGGTCCACCCTTCCCGCCCGCCCATATCCAACCAAAGCCGAACGGTCCGCAACCAATCGCTCTCACTCGACAGGTGCCGAAGAAAGGACTCGCCATCCCACCACAGCGACGGGGACATCGCCGCACATTTACCAAATACATCCGGGTACCACTTCGCCAGTTGCAACGCGATTAACCCGCCCATCGACGACCCACCGATGCCGGTGTCAACGGAGTGGGACCGCGTTCGATACGTGGCGTCAATGAACGGCTTCACCTCTTCCACCAAGAACCGCCCGTACTCCCGAGCCAGTGAAGGCGGCACGGTTTCAGCAACTTCGTAGTAGCCGTATTCCTGAATGCGCTTCGGAGTATTGGCGACGCCGACAATCAGAATCGGTTCGGCCAAGCCCAACTGTGTCACCTGTTCAACAGTCGCATCGCAGTGCCACGGGTTGCCTGCAAACGCCTTGGCCGGGTCGAAGAGATTTTGCCCATCCTGCATGTACAAAACCGGGAACCGCCGCGTCGGGTCTTGGTCGTACTCATGGGGAAGGTAAACGCTGATAGTGCGCGTTGAAGGCAGATGGGCCGAGGGGAAATTAGGGTGGTCGTGGATCATGGGTTTTTATTGTAAGCAGCCTAAGAAAGCCCACGAACGATCGTCCGTAGGCTTTCCAGGAACTTCACTTCTTGGCCATCTCCCACAGCAACTTCAAGGCTTGCCCGCCCACGTTCATAAGCTGACTAAAGACGCGATTGGTTTGATCGGAGGAAGCTTCGGCGTGCAGACTTCGCAACAGACTGACGCCACGGGCTTCGCCCAGTTGCGTGGCGACGGTGGCGAGCAGTTCATCGCGGACGCCGAGTTCTTTGCCGACGATTGTACAAACGGGGACGACCTCGAATACTCGGGTGCTGAATTGCTCCTTCGCGGCCATCGTCGCGTCGCGGATGCTCTCTTCTTTGGGGCGGGTGCCGGTCGGCCAGTTGTACGGCGGTGCCCACTCCATTGCGGGGGAGAGCAAGTCGATGTGCGAGATGACGGCAATCACCGGCGGCATTTTGAGGTTCGGGAACGCCAACAAACCGGAACGAACGCGGTCGAGGAAATCGACTTCCGGCTTTCGTGCCGCCGACCGTGCGGGAACGACGACCAACATCAGGTCCGCGATCTTGGCCGCGTCTACAGCCACTTTCACGTCATCTTCCGTTGGGCCTTCGTTGCCGAACCCGGCGGTATCGATCAAGGTGAACGTCGGCAGATTCGGCTGCTGCAACGTGTATCGAACGTGCCCGGCGGTCAGCGGTAGCACGTCCGTGGCGGCCCGTTGTTCGCCGAGCAGCGCATTGACCAAGCTCGACTTGCCTGCTTTCACCGGACCCACGATTGCGATCGTCACGGGCGGCGGGGCTGTGGTCGGGGTCGGCGGCGGGGTGGTGGCACCCTCAGTATTCTTGCGGCTATTGGGGTCGTGTTCGACCAGCAGTTCGCGGTAACGCTTGGCTCCGACCTTGAGCCGACCACTGTTCAGTTCGATCAGGTAGCGCCCCAGTTCGCGCAGGAAGATGATTTGGAACCAGAGCAGAATGTTCTGCTGCACGCTCTTCTGGGCCGGTCCCATCGCGCCCTTCGTCATGGCGACTTGCATCCCGGTCGTGATCGGGTTCATGACCGCCGACACGACCCAATACAGGTTGCGAATGCGTGGATACCAATCGGTGGCTTGGTCAACGACGGTGCGGATTCGCATCATGTCGCCGATGCTCAGGATGTGGCTCCCCGGCACGAATTCTTCGACCAACCGCGTGAGGTCTTCGGTCACGAGTTCCCCACACGCCAGGATTTCCGGTAACGTCAAATGGCTGAACGGGTCGTGCGATTTGGGGTTGTAAACGCGGGCGATTGGTAATGCGAGTTCCTGCGCCATCGCAGCGTACAGGGTGAGTTCCGTCATCTCTTTCGGGCTTTGCGGTTTCAGCGCCGCGATTCGATCCTCCACGGTCTTCCACGCCTGCTTGTCGCGGTCGGTCCAGTAACCGGGCAGCGGTTCAGTCGCGGTCGGTAATGGCGCTTTCCGCAGGCGTCGGGTCCAGTACCATGACAAGACGTAGGCACCGAGTAAACACGCCGCCATCGGCCAGTACGCGATGAACGACCAGCCGCGATCCCAGAGGTGGTACAGCCCCACGCTGACGAGAAACAGGACCGGAACGACGACCAAAGTCGTGACGACGGCGATTTGCCATTTTATGACGCGGGGTGTCATGATTTCTCGCTCCACGCCTTTTCTGCGGCTGTGAACTGGTCGTGGTAAAGCTTCTTCAACATCGCGGCACTGGGCACGTGGCCGTCGTGAGCCGCCTGATGGTACTCACAGAACGCCCGGCCCAAGGCATACGTCGCCCGCCCCGCCAACGCCGCACCGGCCGGCGCGCCGATGACCGGGATAAACTTCACCAACTCCCGCAACGCCTGCTGGGCGATCAGCCCGATGCCGATCCGCTTGGCGGCATCCAAGAACTGCTTGGCGCTGAGCGGCTCCCCGTACAGTGTGGCGAGTTCGTGGATCATGCGGGCTTGGATGCCGGGCAGGATCAGCAGATCGAGGAAGGGTACGGGCATCGCCCCGGCGGTCGCGGCCAACGTGCTATAGCCCAGAATCACCGGCTCCGCGTGCTTCAGGTGCAGCGCCTTCAGCACGTTGCTAATCTCGGCGACACGGCCAAACGTCGTCCGATACGCCGCAGGGAGTAGGTTCAACAAAACCTGTCGCAGTGCCGCCCCACCGTAGGTCGAATCGGTGAAGCCTTCTTCCGGCTTGGTCAAATCCACCGGCACGATGCGATCCACCAGACCCGCAAACTGTTTGGTTTGTTCCTGGACTAATCGCAGTAGGTTTTCCGGCACCCCTACTAGGTTCGTGACCGCCGGTGGTTCGCCGATGGGTACGGCTAATGGGTCAAAGGGGTACGGCTGCGGGTGCTGATGTTGCGGCATCGCTTCATGCAAGCACGTCAACACCAGCACGACGGGCCGAGAAAGCTTGGCTTGGCGAATCTTCGTGAGCGCCTCCCGAACGTTACCGTGCGTGAAGTCGGTCACCCGACAGGTCACGATGACGAGGTGGGCTTGGGAATCGAATTGATTCAAGTCTTCGGCGGGGTCGTAGCCCGGTTCATCGACGCCGCGCGTATCCAGGAAGGTCATCACCGGGGCAACTTCGGTCGGGAACGGGAAGATGCGCGAAGTCCGGGTGCAGGGGCGGAATCCGCTACCTATCACGGCATCGTCCTCGCCGGTCAAGTACCGCACCAGCGACGTTTTGCCCGATTGGGTTTTGCCGAACAACCAGAACATCGGAGCGGGCGCCTTCAACCGCAACTCCGCGAGTTCGGCTTCCAAGTTCGGCGGGGCCGCGTTCGGCTTCAACAATTGGCGAACCGATTTCCACACGTGGCGAACTCGCGCCCCCCGCTCATGCGTCTCACTCATTCTCACTCCAACCAAGTGACTTCGGGCCTATCTCTCTCTTCTTAAAGCATTTCACCACAGAGGGCACGGAGAGCCACAG
>JAYSXU010000062.1:0-2139 GCA_043716965.1 Fimbriiglobus sp. | reverse complement strand
CACGTCAACCCGCGAAAAATCAGGCTCTGGTTCGCCAACATCTGGACCTTCAACGACGTGACCGGCGCGACGTTGACCAGCAGCGGGCCGTAGTGCAGTAGCTCCAACTCACGGGCGTGGACTTCCTCCACAAACCCCCGGCGCCGAATCCCGGTCACGCCGACTTGGTTCGGTTCCGGCAGGATCAAATCGACCTCATCGCGGAACTGCCCCCGCAACTCCGCCGCCATCACAACATACTTCTCTTGTTCCGGACTCCCCACTTCATGCTGCTCCGCTTCGATCTGCACCCGGATAAAGTGTGCCCGCGCCACATGCGCCGGGTGCCCCGACTCCTCCAAAAAGTCCGCAAACACCAGCCGCGGCAGGTCGTCCTCCGGGTGCGCAATGATCGTCCGCAACAACGCATCGTGGTCCGAGAGCATGGCGATCAGACCTCGTCGCCGGTTACGTGACGCTGATTGCCAAACCGCTGAGCGTCAACTTCGATCCCAGTTGCGTTCAGAGCATCAATCCCAATTGGCGAAAGTAAATTGTCTTTGATCCGGAGGCAATCCAATTTTCTAACTGCCGAATCCTGTGCAAGGGCCATTGCGCCATCATCAGTTATGCTACAGTGCATCAGGTTGAGTCCTTTTAGTTGATAAATTAGCCCGGTTTGAAGCAAGAAATCAACGCAATTATCTCCAAACAGCGTCCCGTGAACATTAAGTTGACGCAGTCCCGGAAGCTTGTTTGCGTACTGCAACCATTCCGTTGGATCGGCAACATATACAATTCCAGTGAAGTTCAACGTAAATACTTGGATAAGACGCGAGATCGGACATGTAATAAGCGAGTCCCAAAACTGAGTGTATGGTATTGGTATCCGAACCTCGTGAATCCAGCCCCGTCGCATAGAAATTGATGCACGCCCTGCAATCGGTTTCGCTTTTGCTAATGATGGCCACCAATCCGGATTCACGTGCTCCTTCAAAGTACCAAGCCATTCGGCTCCATGCTTTTTACCCAGTTCACTTGCGGACTTCTTCATCGCGCGAAGCTGTTCTTGGGGCTGCTTGCGGTCTTCGATCGCCAGCAGCAACCGGATGTACTCCCCGCGTGGGTCGCCGTTTTCCGTGAGCCAGTCGGCGTAGGCGGAGTGCGCGGCGAGGTCGTCCGGGTTGGCGGCGAGAAAGTCTTCCAGTGCCTGTCGCGTCGGACTCATGGGCAGTCGCCTCCAAGGGTCATGCCCACGGTACGCCGTGGAATGCGACGGGTCAACGGATACAATGACTACGATTTTCCGAGCCACGACCGTGAGGGAGTGGCCCAACGTGTGTTGAAGGTGGGGCCACTCCCTCACAGTCGTGGCTCGGATGCTTCGGAATGGTGACCATGAACGACGAGAACGGGCCGTATTCCGACAAGATGTTGCGGCTGGCGGAGCAACTGATTAGTGCCGGTGAGTTGTCGTGTGATAGCGACGACGAGCCGTCGAAGAACGTGCCGACACACGTCGATCACGACCGCATTGCACGCGCGGTCAAGGAGATTTTGATTGCCGTGGGCGAAGACCCAGACCGCGAAGGGTTGCTGGAAACACCGGCGCGGGTGGCGCGGATGTACGCGGAGATTTTTGCCGGGTTGCACATCGACCCGGCGATCTTTTTGAAGAAGACGTTCACGCAAAAGCACGACGAAATGGTGCTGGTGAAGGACATCGAGTTCGCCAGTTGTTGCGAGCACCACTTGCTGCCGTTCCTGGGTAAAGCGCACATCGCGTACCTACCGGATGGCCGCGTGGTCGGGCTGTCGAAACTGGCGCGGGTCGTCGAGGCGCTGGCCCGCAAGCCGCAAGTGCAGGAGCGGATGACCGAAGACCTCGCTGACCTGATTATGCGCGAAATACACCCACGCGGCGTGGGTGTAATCCTGGAAGCGAGCCACAGTTGTATGAGCATTCGCGGCGTGCGGAAACCGGGTGCAATGACGATTACCAGCGCGATGCGTGGCCTGTTCAAAACCAACCCGATGACACGCAACGAACTGATGTCGCTGGTGTTCGGCCGCTAAACGAAAACCAAGAGTTTCACCACAGAGGGCACGGAGAGCCACAGAGGAAAACAAAAAATATTTCTTCTGGTTTTCCTCTGTGGC
>JAYSXU010000610.1:0-3527 GCA_043716965.1 Fimbriiglobus sp. | reverse complement strand
GAGAACCGGCGGTCGAATCCGAAACGCCGGCGCAAATGCCATGCCGATCGGGTGGCCCAAAAGCGGATTGCCGCAGACACTTGTGTGTAAATGACAGGCTGAGTGCTCCCAGGCTTTCCGCATGAAATCCGGCAACCTGTGTGCAACCTTTCACCAACAACTGTGACGCTCACCTACCGATCACGCGGGATTGAGTTTGAACGCCGCATGCAACTTGGCCACGTAAGCGGCATGTTCGGGTGAGGCCAAGCCTTGATTCAACACCGCCAGGACCGCAGCCAAATCCCGCCGCAACATCGCCGCGACATCCAGCCACAGGCCGGGGAAGGTCTCGCTCTTCAGAACGCCAGAACTGTCCGGCACCAGCGGAACGAAGTCCCCGTCCCGCATCACGAACCAATCAACCGCCTCGTCATAGACTCGCCACACAATGTATTCACTTACCAAGTTGTGGAGATACACCGTTCGTTTCTTCCTCCACTCTGTGATTTCGATATTGTCTGTGACGTCGGCGACGAGTTCAGGCGCTCCGTGGATGTAGCCTTCTCCATCGAGTCGAATTTGTCCACCAAACTTAGGTTTGATCAGCATCACAATATCTGGCTGTAGTTCGTTATTCTGGTCGATCTTAACTGTAGAATTCAACCCCGCACTCAACCCAAAAGTGTAGGCCGTATATGTGCCGATCCACAGCGTCAGAGCTATTCTGTGCTGTGCGCAAATCCGAAGCCGTTCCTGCGATGGCATGTAAACGACTCCTTCGATCAGTTCGGCTTTGTTCACGTGCGGCATGGCGAAGTAGCGGCGTTCGAATTCGTCGCGGGTGAGCCGGTCGCCGTTTTGCAGAGGCAGAACTCGGAGGGACGTTTGCAGTGGCATGTTCATATTCGTGGCTCCCTGGTTGAATCATTCGGGCGGGAAGTGGATCGGGTTACGCTGTTGCCCTGGGGCATCTGGTGGTAACGCGATCAGGCGGACGGTGACCGTTTTCGTTTCCTCGCCGCGTCGAACCACAATCGTCAATTCCGTACCCGGTCGAAACGCGCCGATGTGTTGGCGGACTTCCTCAAAGTTTTGCGGCTTGAGGTCGCCGACCTTCACGAAGTCGTCACCCGCCCGTAGCCCCGCCTTGTCCGCCGGTGTATTAGGCATGACGGTCGAAATTCGCAACACGCCTTGCTCAACCATCACGCCCAAATACCCGCGCGCCAACGGGTCCGGCGCCGGACCCGTTGGGACCGGAGCTAGCGTGATCGTGAGCAGCAACAGTTTGAAGCCGAAACCCATCATGGTCGAACCCTTCGCTAGGTTAGCAAAAGAGATTTACCACAGAGAGCCACAGAGTGAAACCAAGACAGTTCTTATGATTTTCTCCGGGGTTCTCCGTGCCCTCTGTGGTGAATCCTCTGCGTTAAATTCCGTAGAACTTCGCGGCGTTGTCGTGGAGTATCTTCTTTTGGTCCACGTCCGAGCGGTTGGCGATAATCGCCCGCAACATCGTGAGCCAGTCTTTGTAGGTTGCACTGAGCGTGACCACGGGCCAGTCGCCGCCGAACATGACGCGGTCGATGCCGAAGGCTTCGATCGTGCTGTTCACGACTGGTGCAAGGTCGTCGGCCTTCCACGGCCCCTTGCCGCCGTTGACGATGAACCCGGACACCTTGCACACAACATTTCGCTTCGCCGCGACTGCTGCCATGCCCGCCTTCCACGTGTCCCATTCTTCCGGTTTGAACTTCACGCTGGCGTTGCCACAGTGGTCGAGAATGAACCGCGTGTTCGGGCACTGGTCGATGAGCTTCGCCATGTCCGGCAGTTCGGCGGCGCGGACGCACAGGTCGAAACTCAGCCCGAGGTCGCCGAGAAGTTGAATCCCCTTCACGAATTTGGCATCCAGGCAATACCCTGCGGGCGTGTTGGGGACGTGCAAAACTTGCCGCACGCCCTTGATGTATTTGTGCCCCTTGTAGGGCGTGATGTACTTGGCGAACCCGTCGCTGTTGGGGCGTCCAGAAATGACGGCGGCACACGTCGGCGTGGCTTTGCTTTCGCACAACTCGATGAGGTAGTCCACTTCCATCTGTTGCTGTTCGGGGACCACATCGACTTCCATGTACACCGCTTTCACGACGTTCAAACCCGCCGTGGCCGCCGCGTATTCCGTCGGCGTGAAACTGGCGTCGAGCGGTTCCCCGGCCTTCAACCAGCCGAGTTTGAACTTCTTCAAATCCCACAGGTGCTGGTGGGTGTCAATCACAGGTAACATCGGCGTATCCTTCGCAAAAGCGGGAGAGGTCACCACAGCACCAGCCGCAACGCTGGTCAAGAAAGTGCGACGATTCATTAGGGCAGTCCTCAAACGTGTTGAACGCACAGATTTGCTTCGAGTTTAGCACCTCGGACCCTGGATTCATAGCCTGTGACAGGTACGGGTATGCCATTGGGCTTGGCAACTCTATCGGTGGCCACACACGATACACTGTGTTGCCATCGGAGGCGCCGTAGAGAATCTGGTACACCGCAAAATATTCCGGTATTCCGGTTGACCTCTAGAGGTCGCTGGCCGATACTGATAATAGCACTAGCGGGCAGCGTAGCCGTATCCAATCGGCCTCGGAACAAGACATTGACCTCGTCCGCGAACGGTTCGGGTACCCCGAGCTTCGTGCTGTTTGAAACTCGAATCGCGGGTGGTTTTACACCACCCGCGATTGTTTTTGTTACGGCATGTGACTCACACCGATCTCACGACTTGCAATCAGTTTGTAGTACTCGATGTCGCCGTCAAGTGATCGGGATACGGCTCCACAAACCATATCAACTAACTGAATCATGCTCTCGGCATGTGACTTCCCGGACTTCACACTCTTAATCAACGTCGCGCCCGGTTTACGTGCAGATTTGAGCGAGTAGAACCCATGACGGAGTTGGGTAACAAATAGCAAGTCTGTCGTTTCATCAAAAACAACCCGCTCGTTCAATGCGGTTTCTTTGCAGGCTTCCGCAATGAGATAGTAGTCTTGGAGTTGTCTGGTCAAGCCGCCGATGGCACGGGTGTAAATGGTCGCCGATGTGAGTACCGCCTTGGGAAGTAGACTTTTCTTGATCGAGCTGAGAGCAAAGTAAAAGGGATGACGTGAAACAGTCTCGAAAAACGCCACGCGATGCTCTGGTTTGACGGAGGAAAATTTGAATTCAAACGACGGAGAAACACGCAGAACTTTACTGCGGATGTGAGCGATTTCTTTGGTACATGCAACGACCTACTCAATACGTTCAAACCAGACCGCTGCCAAACGAAAGTGGGGAGAACATTTATCCCCAACGCCACTATCACCGGATTCATCAATAAACGTGGGCATCGTTGGTGTGTTGTCCAGACGGTCAGTGTCGATTTGACATTTCCCTGACGATGCTGAGTTTGGTCATCCCATCCTGCGGTGCAACATCATCCCGAAGTAGTTCAGGAGCGACACGCAGATCACGCCGAGGAATAGCACGAGCCAGAGGGCGAAGGTCCAGCGGTA
>JAYSXU010000609.1:0-1170 GCA_043716965.1 Fimbriiglobus sp. | reverse complement strand
CCCGCCGACAATCAGCGGACAGGTGAACCACCAGCGTTGGCCCCCGAATTGTGGCCACGTCGGTTGCAGCATGATCGGAATGCGAATGTCTTCGCTGTCATTCCAGCGATAGTTCAGCGTGAGTGCAAACGAGTGGCCGTTGGCCGCAACGGTGTAGCTGATTGAGTAGTTGCTGCCGCGGTTCGATGTCCAGGCAAGTGAGCCGGCCGCCCCGTCGCGAAGTGATTTCCGTACGTCCCGCACTGCCAACGTGAGCGAGCTTTCCACCCGCGATTTTACCCCGTGTCGTATCCAGCTTCCGCTGCCAAATCCGCCCATTACGCCCCTCCCCACTCCCGTCGGTATTGCCAAAATCAATTGGCCGACGGCTCGCACTCGATTCGTTGGTCGTCGCTATTCTACCCTTCACACGGCCACGAATCACCGATGGCAAACTGGAAGCCATTTCATTGCAGCGGAATCGCTTTCAAACGTGCTTCCAACGTCGCCCAATCCTTATCCACCACCCACGCAAAGACGCACTTCCCGCCGGATCGGGCTTCCCACATCTCGCCCACGTCCTTCTTGTGAAGTTGCTCCGGCACCTTGGCCAGATGCTTCCCCTTGTATTCCACGATGGCAATGCGGCCGTCTTTCAGTTCCGCCAGGAAGTCGGGGAAGAATCGCCCGGGCGACAACGGCAGACTGAACCCGCCGGCGCTTTCGTGAACCAGATTCCGAATCCACCGCTTCACGTTGGGGTCATCGTCCAGCTTCTTCGCACACTGGCTTTCTTCATGCCCCAACTCGCCCATCAGGTCGAAGGCGTGCTTCAGGAACGTGAACGGTCCTTTGATGTATCGCCGATACGGTGCGGATTCCTGTTCCTTCAAGTCGAAAGGCATATCGAATGTCGTTTCCAGTCGGCGTTGGCCTTCGCTGCCGAACAGCGTGTCCGCCACCTTGCGAACTTGCTGCCGGCCGTGGTCCACGATGCGATGGTAAATCAGGTCCGCCAGTTCGTGCCGCTTACGAACCAGAATCGGTATCGGGATACTCCGCTCGGCAATCAGGTCATCGGCCAAGCGGTTCAGCCAGGCTTGCGATTCCGCCGCCGTCAGGCCGGCATTCTGGCCGCCCCGGTGCAATTCCTTGTCGAACCACCGCACCAGTTCCGCTTTCTCCCAATGG
>JAYSXU010000608.1:0-10704 GCA_043716965.1 Fimbriiglobus sp. | reverse complement strand
TTGGTCGTTTCTCAACGCACTCCCCCGAGGTCTCTCCCATGACCGCAACTGCGACTGCTCCGAAGCAAAAACATTCCGCCCCCAAGGTGGCCAATCAGAAACTGTTCATTGGCGGGAAATGGCTCGATTCCGTTTCTGGCAAGACGTTTGCGACCTTGAACCCCGCGACTGGGCAAACGATTTGCCCAGTCGCCGAAGGCGACAAAGCCGACATCGACTTGGCCGTCAAAGCGGCACGAAAAGCCTACGACCACGGCCCGTGGTCGCGGATGAGCGGGGCCGAACGGGGGCGGTTGCTGCACAAACTCGCGGATGCCATTGAGACCCACAAAGAAGAACTCGCCGCTCTTGAAACCCTCGACAACGGCAAGCCGATCACGGAAGCGTTAACCGCCGATCTCCCACTCACGATGCAGTGCTATCGGTACTACGCCGGGTGGGCGGACAAGATCGTGGGCCAGACGATCCCACTCAGCGGTAACTACTTTTGCTACACCCGGCATGAACCAATTGGCGTCGTCGGACAAATTATCCCGTGGAACTTTCCGCTCCTGATGCAGGCGTGGAAGTGGGGTCCGGCCCTGGCGTGCGGCAACACCGTCGTGCTGAAGCCCGCTGAACAGACACCCCTCACTGCCCTACGCATCGCACAACTCGCCCAAGATGTCGGCTTCCCGGATGGCGTCATCAACGTGGTCCCCGGTTATGGACCGACGGCGGGCGCGGCGTTGGCTTCCCATATGGACGTGGACAAGATCGCCTTCACCGGCGAAACGTCCACCGGCAAAATCGTGATGACCGCAGCGGCTAACAGTAACCTGAAACGGGTCAGCCTCGAACTGGGTGGCAAGTCGCCCAACGTCGTCTTCGCGGATGCCGACCTGGATGCAGCGATCGAAGGGGCCTACTTCGGCCTCTTCTTCAATCAGGGCCAATGTTGCGTGGCCGGGTCGCGGCTGTTCGTGGAAGAAAAGGTGTACGACGAGTTCGTCCACAAAATGAGCGTGAAGACCAAAGCCCGCAAGATCGGCGACCCGTTCGACCTGACGACTGAACAAGGTCCGCAAGTCAGCCAGGAACAGATGGATCGCATCTTGGGGTACATTGAGCACGGCAAATCTGACGGTGCGAAACTGGTCAGCGGCGGGGCACGATCGGGAAGTGATGGCTACTTCGTGCAGCCGACCGTCTTCGCCGACGTGCAAGACGAGATGAAGATTGCCCAGGAGGAAATCTTCGGGCCGGTGATGAGCATCTTGAAATTCAAGAACGCCGACGAAGTCGTGGATCGTGGCAACAAGACGTTCTACGGCCTCGCCGCCGCCGTCTGGACGCGCGACGTTAAGAAAGCCCACGCCATTGCCCATCGCCTGAAAGCCGGCACGGTGTGGGTCAACTGTTACGACGTGTTCGATGCCGCCGCGCCGTTCGGCGGCTTCAAGATGAGCGGCATCGGTCGTGAACTCGGACAGTATGCCCTGAACCTCTATACCGAAGTGAAAACCGTCACGATGGCCATGTCCTAGGAGTGTTCATCCTCAGTACGTGGCTTGACTGCCAGTGCTGAGGATGATTTTCTGCCACACACCATGAGAGGCGAAAATGATATTGCGTGCGTTCCTCATGCTTTTGGTTCTGACTGTCCCGATCCTTGCAATCGAGGACGAAAACAAACCCGTGCTCGTGATAATCAAGACGGAGAAAGGCGAGATCGAAATCGAACTCAATGCCAAGAACGCACCAAATACGACGGCCAATTTCCTCCGGTATGTGGATGCCAAGCATTACGAAACTGGACGATTCCACCGCACGGTGACAGCAAATAATCAGCCTGACAACACCGCCAAAATCGAGGTCATTCAGGCCGGTGTTCCTATCGCCAAAGAGAAGGATACCTTCCCCGCGATCAAGCTGGAGCGAACACGATACACAAAACTGACACACAAAGACGGCACGATTTCAATGGCCCGTGACGGTCCGGATACCGCCACGTCGGACTTCTTCATTTGTGTCGGCGATCAACCGGAACTCGATTTCGGCGGCAAACGAAACCCAGATGGGCAGGGCTTCGCCGCGTTCGGGCGAGTGGTGAAGGGCATGGATGTCGTTCGTGACATTCAGAAGTCCGCCGCCGACGGACAGGTACTGAAACCGCCGATCATGATTCAGTCGATCACACGGAAGAAGTAAACACTATGTCGATGCAACTCCAGGCGTTGTGACCAAGTCGTTACAGTGACGTGCTCAACTATTGTAAGCTAGATGTCGTCTATTCTTCTGTTGATGCACGGCGCCGCGTCTGGCGTGGTGATCCGGTTGAGGGAGGGCGTTCGATGGCAGCTCGATTGTGGCATGTGGCCGGTCCATTGGTCGTGATCACGTTGGCCTGGGGAGTTGTGATGACGCCATCGATACGCGCGGCGGACGTCGGGTTTATCGAGTCCTTCTCACTGGCGAAGGACCGCACGGCGAGCTTGAAGCAACTCATTCCGGGCACGGAAGATTTCTACTACTACCACGGTTTGCATTATCTCAACACGGAGCAGTACGAGACGTTCGTGGAGCAAACCCGGCCGTGGTTGGAGCGGTTCGGACAGACGCCGCGGCTGACGGAGTTGCAGACGCGGCACCGGCTGTTGACCTACGATCAAGACCCGAAAAAGACGCTCGAATTCATCCGTACCAAACTCGGGTTGAGTTTCTATCACCAACGCGAACTCTTCGGCGTGCCGCCCGACTTGCCGACCAAGCTGGACCCCAAGGCGATCGCCCGTGACGCGCTTCGCACGCACTCGCTCGCCCGGTGGCAAAACCTGGATAACTTTGAAGATCCCGCCTTGGACTGGCTCGCGGGCCTGGAGTTAACTTGGGAGAAACGGCGCCACCTGCTGCAACGGCTCACCCGCCCGGATGTCGTGAACCTCCGACCATTGGGACGGGATGCCGGAATTCGAACACGGCTGCAACGGCTCACCCGCCCGGATGTCGTGAACCTGCCGACGCTTGTCGCCGAGGACATGAAAGAGCCGCACCCGCAGGGGTTCGTGGCGTACCCGGTCCACGGCCTGATGACACTTTCGCAGCTGGAAGACCTGCTGAAACTGAAGCCCGAGTTGCTCAACCAAACACCGTTCGTGACTGTCTATCTGCCCAAACTCCACCCCGGTGCGGACGACGATTGGAAACGCGACCGCACGTCCACGAAGGCCTACCTGGACCGGCTGCAACGGTTTGTCGATCGACTCGCCCCGTCGCACAACGCCCTCAAAGCGCACGTCCTGTATCACCGACTCGCGTTTGATCGCGCCCAGGGGATTTTTGACAAGGATCGCTTCCTCACCTACTTGAAACTCCCCCGCCACCAGCCGTACATGGCCGCGACGTGGTTGGAACGTGGGGAATCCCGTCAGTTCCCAGCCGACCTCAACGCCGACTACACGCCGGTCACGTTACTCCCGCGCGTCGGTCCGGACGAGGAATTGGTGCGGGGCTACCTGCGGCACGTCTTCCTCGAAGCGACCGGGTATCAGGAATTCGAGCCGTACATCAACGACACGTACTTGAATCACCTGTTCGCCGAAACGAAGATCGAAAACGGGCTGGGCGACGCGGAGGTGATCGCGTCCCAACTGCCGCCGGACCGGTTTCGCGCGATCCAGGATCGCATCGACATCGACTTCGCGCCGACCAACAAGACCGAGTTCGCTGCCGATGAAGTGGTGAAGCTCGACCTGGTCGTGAAGAACGTGCCGAACTTGCTGGTGAAGGTGTTCGAGATCAACACCCGCACCGTCTACCGGACCCTGCAACGGGAGGTGGACACGACATCAACCTCGACGGCCTCGTGGCCAACTCCGAGACGGCGAACCCGTACCCCGAACTGCCGTTGCGTCGTGTGGCCCGCAAGTTCGCGTTCCCGGAAATCACCAAGCCGGGCGTGTACGTCATCGACTTTATCGGCGGCGGCAAGAGTAGCCGGGCGCTGGTCCGCAAGGGTCGGTTGCGTCCCGTCGTGGCGATGGGCACCGCCGGACAGATTGTCACCGTCGTGGACGAGACGAACCAGAAAGTGCCGGACGCGATGCTGTGGTTGAACGGCCAGGAATACCGGGCGAACAAGGACGGCACGGTCACGGTGCCGTTCAGCGCCACGCCGGGGCGGCGACCGATTGTCCTGAGCCGGGGGGATTTTTCGTCGTTGGATTTTCTCGACCACAAGGCGGAAATCTACCGGCTGAGTGCGGGGATTCACGTCGACCGGGAGTCGTTACTGACGCAGAAGATCGCCCAAGTGCTGATCCGCCCCGCCGTGTTCTTGAGCGATACGCCGGTGTCCGTCAAGTTGCTCGAAGACGCGCGATTACGGATTATCTCGGTGGACCACGCCGGGATCCCGACTTCGGTTGAAGTAGGTGACATGAAGCTGTTTGAAGACCGTGAAACGACCCACGAAATCCGCGTGCCGGGCCGGTTGGCGAGTCTGATCGTCACCCTCACGGCCAAGGTCAAGAGCCTCAGTGACAACAAATTCATGGATGTGTCCACGACGGAGAACTTCGCGCTGAATGCGATCGACCGGACCGACAAGGTCGAAGACTTGCACTTCGCCAAGTTCGGCACGGACTACGTCATCGAAGTGCTGGGCCGCAGCGGCGAAGCGAAGCCGGACCGGGTGGTCTACTTGGCACTCCGGCACCGCGAGTTCCGCCAAGCGGTCACCGTCACGCTGAAGTCGGACGCACAGGGCCGCGTGCATCTGGGGCCGTTGCCCGACATCACCACCGTGACCGCGACGGGGCCGGACGGGACGGCCCACACCTGGACCCTGCCCACGGACCGCCACACGTACCGCCAACTGGTTCACGCCAAACTCGGTGAGAAGATTCTGTTGCCGTACCTTGGCAATGCCGCCGCGCCGACCCGCGACGAGTTCGCCTTGTTCGACGTCCGAGGCGCGACGGTCCGCGCCGACCTGTTCCCGGCGATCGGGCTGCGCGACGGTCTGATCGAACTGACCTTGGCAGCGGGCGACTACGATTTATGGCTGAAACGCAGTGGGGAGCGAATCCGGATTCGCGTCGTGGCCGGGGTTGATGAAGCGGGATCCATCCTGGGCCAAGTCCGCCACCTGCAGCGTGCGGCGCTGCCACCCGTCCAGATCGACCGCCTCGTCGCGGACGCGGACACCGTGACGATCCAGTTGCGAAACACGTCCGCGTTCACGCGGGTCCACCTGTTCGCCACGCGGTACCGGCCCGCATTCTCCGCGTTCGCCAACCTGGGCAAGGTCCGCGCCGCCGAACTGGACGGCATGGAACCCGGTCACGCGGAGTCCGTCTACCTGACGGGTCGCACCATCGGGGACGAGTACCGGTACGTGCTGGACCGCCGGGGGCAAAAGAAGTACCCCGGCAACACGCTCGAACGGCCCATGGTGTTGCTAAACCTGTGGGCCGTGCGGTCCACCGAAACCGGCGAGCAACTGGCCGCCGGTGGGGAGGCGTTTGGGAGTCGGGGTGGGGCAACGCCGGCGAAGCCGGCGAACCAACCGGCACCCGTTGCCACGCCGTCACCGCCCCCACTCGTCGGTGATTTTGCGAACCTCGACTTCCTCGCGGACGCCTCGGCGGTGGTGGTGAACCTGGTTCCGGACAAGGACGGCGTCATCAAACTGCCCCGCAAAGCGGTCGGCCCGCACGCGATGGTGCAAGTGGTCGCCGTCGATCCGTTGCACACCACGTCGCGGCATTTCAGCTTGCCGGAAACGAAGGCGCTGTTCACCGATTTGCGGTTGCGGGACGGCCTCGACCCGGCGAAGCACTTCGCCCAACAAAAGCAGATTAGCGTCCTGCCACCCGGCCAACCGTTCGTCCTGGCGGACGTGGCGGGGAGCCGGTTCCAGACCTACGACAGCCTGGCCAAGGTGTACGGGCTGTTCGCCACGATGTCCAAAGACCCGAAGCTGGCCGAGTTCGCGTTCCTGACGACGTGGCCGACGAAGACGATCGAAGAAAAGCGGACGTTGTACTCCCAGTACGCCTGCCACGAGTTGAACTTCTTCCTGTCGCGGAAGGATGCCGAGTTCTTCAACGCGGTCGTGAAACCCTACTTGGCGAACAAGAAGGACAAGACGTTCCTCGACCACTACTTGACTGACAGCCCGTTGACACAGTACGTGCAACCGTGGCATTTCGGTCGCTTGAACACCGTCGAACGCATCCTGCTGGCCCAGCGCATTCCCGGCGAACTGACGAAAACGGCGAGGCACTTGACCGACCTGTTGCGGCTGCTGCCGCCCAACGTCGAGCGGCAAAGCTTCCACTTCTCGCTCGGCGTCGAGAGCGGCGCGATGTCCACGACGAACGAGTTCGGCGCCGTGAAAGCGAAGCTCAACGACGCAGAGCGAGGGGCTCGCAAGCACTTCGAGAATTCGTTGACATTAGATGCACTGAACCGAGCAGAACAAGGGCCTGGTCGGGCTGGTGGCGGTGGAGCACCGGCAGGAGGTCCAGGTGCCAAGAGTGCGGCGATCCGAGACGAACGAGCCGAGGACAAACTTCAGCAACGTGACGGGACGGCGGATCGGAAGAAGTCTCTAGCCCGCGAGAAAGACGGCGTTGAATTGAAGGAGGAGTTGCAAAAGCAATTAGGTGAGGCCCTGTTCTACGAAAAACAGCGGGGCATTGAGATCGTGCGGCAACTCTACCGCAACGTCGACCCGACACAGGAGTGGGCGGAGAACAACTACTACCGCCTGCCGATCCAGCAACAGGTTGCGGCGCTGATCCCGGTCAACGAGTTCTGGACCGACTACGCCAAGCATGATGGCAAACGGCCGTTTCTGTCGCGGCACTTCACCGAAGGCAGCCGCACCTTCACGGAGATGGTCTTCACGCTGGTGGTGCTTGATTTACCGTTTGTCGCCGGGAAACATGACACGAAGTTCGATGGCACTCGGATGACGTTGACCCCCGCCACGCCGCTGATTGCGTTCCACGAAGAGGTGCGTCCCGTCGATGGCAAGGGCGGCCACGTCCCGGTCCTGGCGAGCGAAAACTTCTACAAGGCCACCGACCGCTTCCGCGACGAGGGCGGCGAGAAGCTCGACAAGTTCGTGACCGACGAGTTCGTCGTCCACACGGTCTACGGCTGTCAAGTCGTGGTCACCAACCCGACCTCGTCGCGGCAAAAACTGTCCGTGCTCGTGCAACTGCCCGTCGGCGCGATCCCGGTGGCGAACGGCCAGTTCACCCGCAGCGTACCACTCGACCTGAAACCGTATCGCACCGCCACGGTGGAGTACCAGTTCTACTTCCCCAAGCCCGGCCGGTTCGTTCACTTCCCGGTCAACGTGGCGAAGAACGAACAGTTCGTGATTGCCACTGCCGCCACCACCTTCACCGTGGTCGAAAAGCCGTCGAAGCTCGACACGGCGTCGTGGGAGTACGTCTCCCAAAACGGCACTACCGACGACGTGCTGGCGTTCCTGAACCGGGAGAACGTCAACGCCTTGAACCTGGACAAGATCGCCTTCCGGATGAAGGATCGCGGCTTCTACGAGGCGGTGATAAAACTCCTGAGCGACCGGCACGTGTACCACCCGACGCTCTGGTCCTACGCGATCCACCACGCCGACGTACCCGCCGCGTCGCAGTTCCTGCAACACGCCGACGGCTTCGTCGCCGAGTGCGGTGGCCCGATCACGTCGCCACTGTTGACCATCGACCCGGTGGTTCGCCACCAGTCCGAACACCTGGAATACAAGCCGTTAGTGAATGCTCGTGCTCACGCGCTCGGCCACACCCGGCAGATCGTCAACACCCGCTTCCACGAGCAGTACCACCACGTCCTGAAGACCCTGTCGTACCGCAAAGCCCTGAACGATGCAGACCTCCTGGCGGTGACCTACTACCTCCTGTTGCAAGACCGCATCGACGAAGCCCTGGCGACCTTCGCCCTGGTCAACCCGGACGCGGTGCCGACGAAGATCCAGTACGACTACTGTGCCGCGTACCTGGAGATGTTCACGGAAGCGCCGGTCAAGGCACGGTCGATAGCGATGAAGTACGCCAACCACCCGGTCGATCGCTGGCGGAACACGTTTGCCACGATCGTCAGCCAACTCGACGAGATCGAAGGCAAGGGGCCGACGGTCATCGACCCGACGGACCGCGCCCAACAGCAAGGTCAACTGGCCGCCACCGAACCGAACGTCGAGTTCACCCTCGACACCAAGTCGATCCACCTGACGTGGCAGAACCTCGACACGGTCACGATCAACTACTACCGGATGGACGTCGAGTTGCTGTTCAGCCGCAACCCGTTCGGGCAACAATCCGGGAACCAGTTTGCGTTCATTCGGCCCAACGCCACGCAAGTGGTGAAGCTCGCGGCCGGCCAAACCAAGCAGACGATCCCGCTCCCCGATGACCTCGTCAAGCGGAACGTGTTGGTCGAAGTCATCGGCGGCGGTAAGACGCGATCGCTGCCCTACTACGCCACCGCGATGGACGTGAAACTGACCGAAAACTACGGCCAACTGAAGGCCACGGATGCGGCTGGTAAGCCGCTCTGCAAGGTCTACGTCAAGGTGTACGCCAAGCTGGCCGACGGGTCCGTGACGTTCCACAAAGACGGCTACACCGACCTGCGGGGCCGGTTCGACTACGCCACCGTCAACACCCCCGACCGCCAAGCAATTCAACGCTTCGCGGTCCTCGTGCTAAGCGAAAACCACGGCGCCACCATCCGCGAAGCCGCCCCGCCGCAGCAGTGATGATGTCCGTTCGTGTTAGCTCGATGCGCTTGCGAAGGGTTTGCTTCCCCTTGAAAGTGCGGCGGGCTGATGTGTTTTTTCAGTCCTGACACCAACGTCTCCCCGTTATCGCGGCATCGCTTGTAACAGGACCATCTTGTCACCGAGTTGCTCGTCGCCTTCCCAGGGGCGAACGGCTTCTTCGGATACGATTTGTGCGGGAAATGGAATCCCAGCCAGGTAGCGTCGGCGGGCCAAGACCCACCGGACTTTGCCGCCGTTCATCGCATTCGTCAGTTCGATGGCATCGGTGTAGTCCGGCACGGTACGGCCCAAATCGAAGACGATGTCGCGGGCATGAAACAGCGCCAATTTGTCCGGGGCGCCACCTGTTTTCGCCAGAACCTCGGCGACGAATGCGCGACGGGTGCGCTGGTCGTCCGCCTCCGGCCATGCGATTCCGAACACGTAGATCATTAGCGCAAACACCACGATCACCGCAGACCATTCAAGCCGCATGGTTCGTCCGGATGCTGCCATTCCAAGCAAGCCAAGTCCCGCCAGCCAACCAATGGCAAACACTCCCCGGTACGGCAACGGCGGGAACTCGTTGTACGGGGCCGGTAACACCCATGACGGTGATAAAAGCCCGAGACCACACAGCACCGCACCGATGCCGAAGATGCCCCAACCCACGTCACGAATTCGCAGCGGGATGCGGCCCAATTCCGTGCGCGAACGGCTGATGAAGTCTGCGATCAAAATGGCGGCAGGCGGTAACACGGGGAGTAGGTAATAACTGCGCCGTGACGCCGAAATCGTGAAGAAGATAAACACTGCCCAAAAGTAAACGCGGATCAATCGGGCGTCGGGGGATCGACCGGAGGTTGGCATCAACGCGGTGGGCAAGAACAACGACCACGGTGCGGCTAACACGAATATCACGCCGCAGTATAAGTAGACCGGCCCGGTGTGGTTGTGCGGTAAAACGAACCGTTTGAGGTTCTCTCGCCACACCATTTCCAGACCCGTTGCGGCCCCGGTTTCACTCGCCGATAGCAAGAATGGCACCAGATAAAGTGCTACTCCAAGTGGCAATGCCATCACCGTCCACCAGTTGAAGAACCAACGACTTTGTTCGACGAGCGACCTGAATAAGCCGGACTCTCGCCGCGCTGAGAATACTCGTAACACACTATCCGTTCCCATCACCACGAGCGGCAAGGCGAAGCCTAGTAAGCCTTTCGTGAGTGACGTGGCCGCCATCAGCGCCCATAGCAAGATCACCCAGGCATAACCCTTGCGGTCTTGGTTGTGAGCGTAAAGATAAATGGCTGCCAGGACGCCAACGACCGTCTCGACATCTGCGGTGGCACGGCGTGAATAGAAGACGTAACCAAAGCAGGTGGCCAGAATGGCCCCGGCCAAAAGTGCGACTCGTGCTTCATAAAATTTCCGCGCCAACACCACGACCAACCCGACGCCAATCACGCCACTGATCGCGGCCGGCAACCGGGCTGCCGTTTCGTTGACGCCACCCGTCACGTAAGACGCGGCGACGATCAACCAATAGGAACCTACCGGCTTGTCGTAATAGGTTTGCCCGTTGATGGTCGGGTGCAGGTAGTCGCCGGTGGCCCGCATCTCCCGAGCAATCTCCGCCCAGCGAAATTCTTCCGACACCACGGCCCGATCCCCAAGCCGAACTAAAAACAGCACCAGTGTAAAAAAAATTAACACCGCCGAGAGGGACCGTTCAA
This sequence comes from Fimbriiglobus sp., assembly GCA_043716965.1. GTDB lineage: Bacteria > Planctomycetota > Planctomycetia > Gemmatales > Gemmataceae > Fimbriiglobus. The sequence continues at coordinate 189 of JAYSXU010000608.1, read as the reverse complement.
CACCCCCGTTCGGTCGGCTCTGTGGGTCAGCCATCAAGTGGTCCATCCTGGAAATTCATGACTTTTCTGACAGCACTAGGAGTTACGCAGTCGCGGTGTTTGGCGTGCGGTAGATTGGGGTCGTTCGATACGCGCGGATGGCATCCTGGACGATCTGCCACTTTGCGGTCAACCAGTTCACGCCGGTCC
>JAYSXU010000607.1:0-3544 GCA_043716965.1 Fimbriiglobus sp. | reverse complement strand
CTACATTCCGACGATGGAAGCCGGCGACATTCTCGGCCACGAGTTCATGGGCGAGGTCGTCGAAGTCGGCAAGAAGGCCACCAACCTGAAGGTCGGCGACCGCGTAGTGGTGCCGTTCACCATCGCGTGTGGGGGGTGCTTCTTCTGCAAAAAGACCCTGTTCTCGGCGTGCGACAATTCCAACCCCAACGCGGGGCTGGCCGAAAAAGTCTACGGCTATTCCGGGTCCGGGCTGTTCGGGTTTTCCCACATGTTGGGCGGCTACGCGGGGGGCCAAGCGGAGTACGCGCGGATCCCGTTCGCAGACGTGGGGCCACTAAAAGTTCCGGCCCATTTGACGGACGAGCAAGTGCTGTTCCTGTCGGACATCTTCCCCACGGGGTACATGGCCGCCGAGAACTGCGCCATCGAACGCGGCGACACGGTCGCCGTTTGGGGCTGCGGTCCCGTCGGGCTGTTTGCTATTAAAAGTGCCTTCCTGCTCGGCGCGGAGCGCGTGTTGGCAATCGACCCGATCGCTGGGCGGCGGGCGCGGGCGGAACAGGCCGGCGCGAAAACGCTCGACCCGAATTCTGCCGATGTCCTCGCTTGGCTGAATGATGCCACGGCGGGTCGCGGGCCAGACTCCTGTATTGATGCCGTGGGGTTGGAATCGCACGGCACCGGCATCGTCCCCTTCATTGACAAAATGAAGACGAGTTTAATGATGGGGACCGATCGACCGAACGTGTTGCGTCAGGCGATCATGGCGTGCCGCAAAGGAGGCACGGTCTCCGTACCCGGCGTGTACGGCGGGCTGCTCGACAGTATGCCGTTGGGAGCGGCCTTCTCCAAAGGTTTGACCCTGAAAATGGGGCAAACGCACGTGCAGCGGTATTTGAAACCCCTGCTCGGGCGGATCGAACGCGGCGAGATCGACCCGTCGTTCATCGTCACCCACCGCTACAAGCTGTCGGACGCACCGGCTGCCTACGATCACTTTTTGAACCAGCAAGACGAGTTCGGCAAAGTCGTGCTGAAGCCGTAACCGTGGTTGATTTCCAAGCCATCCGACCTGTATCTGGTGGCTTTACTTTTTCCTAACTGTTCTGGAGATGACTCTGTGTTGAACTCTCTACGTGATGTCCTCAACGAATCCGTTCGTGACTTGTACAGCGCCGAATCGCAGTTGATTAAAGCCTTGCCCCGAATGGCGAAGGCCGCCTCGAACCCTGAATTGAAGAGCGCCTTCACCGCACACCTCGAAGAGACCCGTCAACAGGCCGCGCGACTTGAAAAAGTGTGCGAACTCCTGGGCGTGAAGCCCAAGGGTAAGACGTGCCAAGCGATGAAAGGCTTGATCGAAGAAGGGGCTGAAATCATCGCCGAAAAGGGCGATCCAGCCGCGAAAGACGCTGCCCTGATTGGGGCCGCTCAGAAAGTCGAACACTACGAGATCGCAGGTTACGGTACGACCAAGGCGTTCGCTACGATCCTGTTTGAAGAGGAAGTGGCCCAACTGCTCGACGAAACTCTTCAACAAGAAAAGACCGCGAACGAGACCCTCACAGGGATCGCGGAAACAGTTATCAACGACGAGGCTGACGTTGAGGAAGACGACAGCGAAGAAGTTGAAGAAGACGATCACGAAGAAGTTGAGGAGCCGAAGGCTAAACAGAAACCGGCCAAGTCGGCACAGGCCAATGGGGTTAAGGCTAGCAAAATGAATCGCTAGGTGGTTAGCGTCTCACCCCCACCCCCCTCGCCCCCTCCCCGACGCGGAGAGGGGGAACCCACTCGCTCCCCTCTCCGCGTCGGAGAGGGGTCGGGGGGTGAGGTTGTTTTCACGGCAACGGCACGTCACGCAAATCAAAATTGATACGAAACTCGACCAACGGCGACGGGGTGTCGTACAGGACGGACCAGCCTTTGCGGTCGGCGAAGGGGGGGCCTTTGGCGGTATCAAGGTAACGATAGGTGACGAAGGCTTTGGTCGGGGATTCGCGGGTGTCATCGTTGACTGGGGCGTAGGTTTGGCCGGTGGGGCTGATAAGTTGCAGACGGTTCTCGGTCAACCAGAGGGCGGACTCGTAGCTTTCAAACTCGATCTTGGTCGGCGGGTAGTTCAATTCCACTGGCACGTCCCAACGCCCTGTCACTTTCTTGATTGGCAGTAACGTCACCTTCACGCCGGTTTGGTCTTGGGTCTGCGGTGTTGCGGCAAGCAAATCGGTGAAGCGGAACGACAGCATTTTCTCCGCCGCCGTGACCTGGAAACTGCCACTGAGTTGGGTCAACTTCGTCGTACTGCGGGGGACGTTCGGGATGCGGACCACGGTGGTGTAATGGCTCCCACGCGGTGGGACTTTGGCTTTGTTCGGTGTGACGGTCAACTTCGTGCCCCGATCGTCGGTCACGGTGGTGATCGTCGGCTCGCTGTCGATGCGGAAGACGGGTAGGCGTGGCTCCCAGTGACACTCGATTGTCACTTCAGTCATCATGGTGCCGGTTCCCAAGTCGATGCGACTAGTCACTTGTTGGAGGATGATGCGGAAGGGACCGTCCACGGCGGAAATCGAGCGTAGAATGGGAGGAGTGGTCAACGTGATTTGTCGGCCATCTTTACCCAGCGTGATCCGAGAATTGGTTTTCGTTGCGATGTCTTCGAGGGCAGTCCAGAACGGCACCCGGTCGAATTTGACATCAAGTGCCAGCTTCGGGTTCCCGTTGACGAGTTCGACCGGCAGGCCCGTTTGAGTCGTGATTTCCTGTAGAATTTCACCGAGGGGTGCCTGAGTGCGGGTCAGCGTGACAACTTTCGGGGCGATGGTTTGCTGGGCGAACAGTGGTTGATCGAACCCAACGGTTCCAAGCATTATCGCCAGAACGATCGGCAAGCCGGTGGCACGCATTGCGTTGAACCATAGACGGTGAGGAAAGCCACACCTATCGTATCTGAGACTCACTCCAGAAGCATCGGTGTTACGACTTCTGGCGACTTGACTACGAATGAATTGACCGCCCGGAACTACTCGCGCCGACACCTGAGCGGACCCTCAGAACGTGGCGTTGGCTTATTGATGAGGTTTGTGCGTATGCTCGTTAGCCCCGAGGTCTTGGCCAGCCGTGCCGCAAGTCTGTCCGACGATTACGACCCCCAGGAAACCGCCGAGTGGCTGGATTCGATGGAAGCGGTCGTGAAGCACGGTGGCCCGGACCGCGCCAAGTTTCTGCTCGAATCGCTGATTGCACAAGTGGCCAAACTGGGCAAGGGCGCCGCCATGATGCCCGGCGGCATCACCACGCCTTACTACAACACGATCGCCGTCGAAGACCAACCGGCGTTCCCCGGCAACCGCGCGCTGGAACGCAAGATCAAGTCGTTGGTCCGTTGGAACGCGATGGCGATGGTGCTGAAGGCGAACAAGAACACCAACGTCGGCGGGCACATCTCGACGTTCGCCAGTGCCGCGACGTTGTACGAAATCGGCTGGAACCACTTCTTTCGCGGGCGCACCGATTCGCACCCCGGCGACGTGATTTTCTACCAAGGCCACGCTAGCCC
>JAYSXU010000606.1:0-3555 GCA_043716965.1 Fimbriiglobus sp. | reverse complement strand
TCGTAGCCGTCGGGCGGCGAGTACTCGAACGGCCGGCCAAAGTGCGGCTGGGCGTAGGGGTTGCCGAGCGCGATGTTCACCATTTTCACGCCGAGTTTGTGCATGTCCCGCACCCAGCGAATCGGCTCCGCGGGGTCCGGCGTCAGCGGGTCGGTGGCCGACAGTCCCCAGCCAATCGGGGCGCCGGAGTACGCATCTGGGGCGCCGTCGTCGTTGGCCGCTTTGTGAAACGGGATGCCATCAAAGCCGTTCATTCGCGTCGTCAGAATCATGTCCGGTAACGCCGCCTGAATCGCCTGGAAAATCTCGCTTGCCAACCGCGTCCGATTCTCGAAGCTGCCACCATAGGGTCCGAGCCGGTTCGTCGCACTGAGTAGTTCGTTGAGCAAGTAGCGGTGGCACTGCTTCACATCCACGAAGTCGAACCCAATCTCGGCGGCCAGCTTCGCGGTGGCCACGTAATCGTCCACGAGTCGCTTCAATTCGTCGTCGGTAATCAACGGGTAATCGGGCGTGACCTTGGCCCCCGTCGATTTGTTCACCACGGTGCGCGGATCGAGCAACGGGTCGTGGGTAGCGATCACCGGGCGGCGGTAGCAGTACCGCCCGGAGTGCGTGAGTTGTATGCCGAACAGCAAGTCCGCATCGTCGCCGTTCGCAGCCCGATGCGCTTGACGGCATTCCCGGACCAGCCGCGCAAACACCGGTTTGGTGTCGGCGTTCAGCCAGATTTGCCGGGGGTTTGCGCGGGCTTCTTTCGTGACCGCACACGCTTCCCCCCAGATGATTTTCGCGCCGCCATCCCCGAAGCGGTTGTAGCGTCGAAACGTCAACTCCCCCGGCGTGCCATCAAGGTTGCCGTCGCACCCCTCCATCGGGTGAATGCACCAACGGTTGCCGACCGCCCGTGAGCCGACTTGTGTGGGCGTGAACAGCGGGGCGAAGTCGTCGCTGTACCGCAGGTCTAACCCGAGACGGGCGTTCTCGGCTTCCAGGTCGGCGACCGATTTATATTTGAAGAACTTGGCCATGAGGGTCTCGGAACGCCCATGAATGATCATTCAGGGGCTTTGTCGGGTGGCGGTTGGAAGAACAAGAAGAAGATGAGCAGGCTGATCGAACAGCCGAAAAGCGGAACGATCCAGATCGGTTGCCAGTCGAAGCTGTTGCCGACTTTGTGCTGTTCGACAATATACCCGGCGAACGTATTACCGACCCAGTTGCCGAATCCGCTGGACACGAACGAGATGATGCCCTGCGCACTGGCGCGCAAGTGGGGCGGAGCTTCGCGGTCGAGGTACGTCGCAGCGACGACAAAGAAGAAGGCGTAACTCCAGCCGTGCATCGGCACGCCGAACATCAGGACGATCGGCACGCTGCCGTAGGTCAGCGCGAACCCACGGACCACCCACCCGGCGAGGCCGACGAGCATCATCGTCTTGAGGTGTTTTTTCGGGTGGAGTAGTGGAATAAGAAACATGCACACGACTTCGCAGACTTGCCCCAAAGTCAGCACCTGTTCGGGCTTTGGCACGCCCAGATCGGAGAGGTAACGGTGCGCGTACAAGCCGTAAAATTGATTCATCGCCGTGGACACGAACGCGATACCGACGAAGATGCCGAACGACCGATCTTTGAACAGCTTCAGTGCGGGTAGGCCGAGAATTTGCGCCACGGATTTGCCGAAGCCCTTCGGTCGGGTGGCCGGGAGCGTGAAGGCATAAACGCCCAAAATGCCCGACGCCAGCGCCGCAAGGTACAACGGTTGCGGTGACACGGGAACCAGGAGAATGCCGACCACGTTGCCGGTGACGATCCAGCCAATCGTACCCCACATCCGCATTCGGCTGAAGCCACGCGCGGGGTCGTGCAAATTCCGCAGCGTAATCACGGTCGTCAGCGTCAGGCCGAGTTGCAAGCAGAACGAATAAACCAGCATCATTCCGAACAGCGGCCAAAAGACATCTGCTACAACTTGACGTAACATCGGGTCGTCATTGATCGAATCAATCGGCACGGTGGCTTGGACCGTTTGAAAAATTTCCGTAACCCGCGCGAAGTTCGCATCGCACCACCACGCGGCGACCGTGAGCATCACCGCACAGCCCAGACTTGCCACGCCCAGCACCCGTTCGGCGCGAAACAACCGATCGGCAAGCAAGCCGATGAACAGCGGCGCGGCCATACCACCGAAGGCGAACGTTGAGTAAATCCAACCGACTTCGGCGGTGGTGAAATTCAGCCCGCCCAGACTGGGGGCGGACATGAGATACGTGGAGAGCGTGACCGCCCACGAGCCGAGTGCAAAGTAGAAAAGAAACATCATCGCGGACAACCGTGTCCGCACAAACTTCGGCATCACGAACTCCGACCGCCATTCGGCAACCCGATCGGTAATAAAGAGTTTTCGACCCCGGTTTCAAGGCGTGCCCACAAAAACAAGCACCATTCACCACAGAGGGCACGGAGAGCCACAGAGAGAAATCCAAATCTGATTTTTTCTTCTCCGTGGCCCTCTGTGCCCTCTGTGGTGAAGTCTGGTTTTATGATCGTCCGACGTCAAATCTGCACGCGGCGGTTGTAGACCCACCATTCGAGGACCAATACCAACAGCCCGAGTAGCACTGGGAATTTCCACAGGTCGCGGGGTTGTTTGCGCGGGGCATCGGCTTGGATCGTGGCGTTGCCGATTTTGATTTCCTTCATCACGGACAGGTCGCTTTCGAGTGGGTCGAACAGGTTGACCGCGAAGCGCCGGGTTTGCTCATTCCGGCTGGCGGGGTCGGTCCAGCGCACGACGTACACGCCGAGTTTGTCCGTGTTCGTGACGATGAAATCGGGCCGCGAGCCGCGTTCGAGCTTGATCGTCTCGCCGTCCGGTTTCGTCACGCGAAGTTCGCCGATGCCGCCGAGGCGAAGCGGCTTCACCTGACCGGGTTTAATCGCGTCTTCCGTCCCCGCATCGCGGACGTTGCCGAGGTACATCACGACGTTCCGCATGAACAGCGGGAAGCTAACTTTGAGAGGCCAGTTCGTGTTCCACTTGCCGTCGTTGGTCAGGATCGGGAAGGTCATGACAAGGTCTGTGAACGCCTGCCGTGGAATCGCCGCGAGCAGCACGAGGTTCTGCGTGCCTTCGATGAGCCGTTGGGTTCGCGGCGGCAGTTCCGGAAGCTTGAACGCTTCCGCCACATCGACTTCGTCGAGGGCTTGCAAGTTCCGCATTACCGGGTGTCGGCTCTGCCACCCGCGCACGCTCGGGCCGGTGACCGCTTCGGCGACGTTGGCCCCTTTGCCCTTGGCGTTCGTGGCCAGCACGAACGGCGGCGGCACGCTGCCGATGAACAGGGTGTTCGCGGTCGGCATGGTGTCGGCGGAGTCCGGTGAACAACGATCGTAGATGATGAGATCGTACTTGCCATCGCGGGCCGGCCCGCGATATTCCTTGGGGTCCGGGCTATTCAACACACTCGCGGACAAGTAAGCTACTATGCAGATTTTCTTGGTGCTTTCGGAATCGAGGAAGTACCGCAGCGGGCGGTTCTCCGGGCCGAT
>JAYSXU010000605.1:0-3556 GCA_043716965.1 Fimbriiglobus sp. | reverse complement strand
TTGGGCGTTTTCGATCAGCCCCACGGCCCGCCCGGACATCCCCCACGCTTCCTTGCCGCTCGCCTTGATGTGCGAAATGTGCACGCGGCAGCCGGACTGCTTGCCGATCGTGAGCGCTTCCTCAATCGCCGTCAACAGTCCGGTTCCCTCGTTGCGGATGTGGCTGGCGTACAGGCCGTCGTACTTCGCGGCGGCCTTGGCGAGGTTGGCGATTTCGTCCGTCTTGGAGTACGTGCCGGGGTTGTAGATCAACCCCGTGGCCATGCCGAACGCGCCGTCTTGCATCGCTTGCTCGACCAGTGCTTCCATCTTCGCTTGCTCCTCGGTCGTCGGCACGCGGTTGGCGTTGCCCATCACTTGTTCGCGGATGGAGTTGTGCGGCGCGAGGTGAATTTCGTTGCTGCCGATGCCGCCCGCTTCGAGCTTCTTGAAGTACGCGGCCACGTCCACCGGGCCGGAGCCACAGTTGCCGGTGACGACCGTGGTGCAACCTTGCGTGATGTAGTTCTTGTTCGCCCGCCCCACTTTTTCGAGAAGCCCGTAATCGCAATGGGTGTGCAAGTCGATAAACCCCGGACAGACCACGAGGTTCGCGCCGTCGATGTCCACGTCGTACTTTCCCGCCTTCAGTTCCTTGCCCACCGACGTGATCCGTTGGCCCTCAATCAGGACATCGCCCACGATGCCTGGCTTGCCGGTGCCGTCGTAAATCGTGGCATTGCGAATCGCAATACTCTTCGTGTTCTGTGCGTGAAGATTGGACGAGACGCCAAGGACCATCAGCCAAACCAGGAGCGAACGCATGGGGGAATTCCTCAACGTCGTGACAACCCGAACCGGAACCCGAGCATAAGCGGATTGGGACGGGAAGTAAAGTATCAACACCGGGCCACGAACGGGACAGGGTAGGCATCACGGGAATTAGTGGAAAGTTTGTTCACTTTATGCAGAAGATTGGTTTTCTACCCCAACGGGGTTGTTCCCTTAGCCCAGGGTTGCGAACCAACGGTCCGTTACCCTGGGAACCCGCACCCATCGCCAACTGGATTCCTGGGAGCGGAAGTCTCCCATGGTAATCGTCGCAAAGCCTCCTCAGCCCAGGGCTAAGGGAACAACCCCGTTGGGGTAGAAAACGAAGACTAAGACAATTTCCCACCACTTTCAGCGACACTCACCCACCCAGAAACAACACGCCATCCCCTGTTGATTGCGGTTGTCGGGGCTTCGCGTTACAATTGCCGCAAAGTTCACCGGACGTCCGGGTTCGGGTCACACGTGGGGAGTTCGGCGATGGCTAGCGAGAAATCCGGACCGGGGTGGCGACCGAAGTCGGCAACGGACAACCGGCCCCAAACGGGGTGGCGTGCCACCGACCCGAAGACGGCGGGAGGATCGGGGCGGACCTTGAAGCTGGTTTTGTTGGGCGGGCTGGGGTTGGCGGTCGTGGTCGGGATTGTGTTTTTGATTCGCTACCTACTCCAGCCGGCGCGACCGGGAATCGTGACGATTGCCGCCGATCCGGGCTGGGCTGCCGAATCGGCCGTCGCGCGGTTGGACGTGCCATACGACCCGTTCGGCTGGCAAAGCGCGAAGCAACTCTTGGCGTGGGCGGAATCCGCACGCGGGGACAAGTACGCCCCGAAGCCGCTGGGAACAACCCCGTTTTGGCTCGATACCAACGAGAACGAATGGCTCGATCAAGTGGCCGGCGATTCCAAGATCGATCCGGTCATCATCTACATCGGCTTGCACGGCGGCGTGAATTCCACCGGCGACCCAATCCTGTACACGGGGCGGGACGACGCAAAAGAATCCGACATTCGAGAACCGGATCGGCCGGCGGTCAAGTTGAAAACCGTGTTGGACAAGCTCGAACTGAAGGCGCCGAAGAAAAAGAAAGTGGTCATCCTCGACACGGGACGACGATTGCCGGACCCGGTGCTTGGAGAGATTTACCCCGACTTCAACCGGGCGGTGCAGGAGAAACTCGGCGAACAGATTAAGAAGACGCCGACGCTCGCTGTGATCCTGGGCGCGGACGACGGCGAACGGGGGTGGGAATCCACCGATCTGGGGATGACGCCGTTGGCTCATTTCTTGATGGTACGCCTTTCCGGAAATTCCGCCGAGGACAACAAGGATGCATTCACTGCGGAAGACCTCTTCGCGTCCCTCGAACGGAACGTAAAACAGTGGTCACTGAACAACCGCCCCGGCGCGCAAACGCCGGTCTTCCTGCCGTCTCGGGACGACTGGGGAAAGGATGCCGAACGCCGGCGGCTGTTTGCCGATCGCAAGTTTTTCCTGCCGAAAGTGCCACTCCCCGCGCGGACCAATTCCTCAAGTCCCGTGACCAGTAGCGACTGGAAGGCGATGGGGGATCGCTGCACGCAACTGGCGACCCTGACCCCGTCCCCGGCGGTTTATACGCCGGTGGCGTGGCGGCGGTTTCGGGAACTGCTGTTGCGGTACGAACACGCCCTGGCCAGTGGGGATACGGTCGGCGCGGGGGCTTTGAAAGCGTTGCTAGTGCAGATCGGAAACGACATCGAAAAAGGCTTGGACATTCAGAAGGAAACCGTGCGTGAGTCGGTCAAAACCTCGTTGCCGTTGGGTCAGGCTCTTGGTTTGCCGATGGTGGGTGCGGACAAGATTCGGCTTGCGCTGACCCGTGCCCCGACGCTGGACCGGGCCGCAGCGGACGGCAAGGCCGCACTGGGCGGAAACCTTGCGCCGGTGGAAGTCCATCTGCCGGTGATGTTGAACGACTTCGTGACCAAGGTGGTCCCCGGCTCGACGGTGCAACTTGAAAGGACTTGGCGGCGCGCGGTCAACAGTCGCCTACTTGCCGAGCAAGCCTTCGTCGGGGTGCGGAATGACACGTCGCCGTTCCCGTACAGCGAGCAACTTTGGACGGTGGTGCGATCGAACATCGTGACTGCTGACGCACTCCGTCGCCGGGGTGAAGACCTGATGTTGGCCGTGGGTGAGAACCACACCGAAGCCGCATTAACCGCCTTCACAGCAGCGGATAAACTCTACGAGCAAACACTAGTGAACGCGGGGAAGCTGCAACGCGCGCTGCGAATTCGCAATGAAGCGTTCGCGGACTTGCCGTTCCTGTCCCGGTGGTTGAGCGAGGCCGACATCGGCGGCATCGACAAGAAAACCGACCGGCTCCGGGAAGCCTGGAAGAAAGCCTACGAGCTGACCCGGTTGCTCGACGGCATCGACCCGAACAAAGTCGAATGGGCCTCGCTCGATGCCGCAAGCAACGCCGTGGACGAACCGCTTACGGAACTGCGCCGGGAGTTGACACTGGAAGCGAACAAGCCGCGCAACACCACCTCGCAATCCGATTGGCTGGCGATTCAACATCTACTGCTAGTGCCACCGCCGTTAGTAGCCAACGACCTCCGGGCCACGCTTCAGGAGACGAGCCGAAGAATTACCGAGTTCTTGATGTCCGATACGTCGCAAGCCACCGAGGCCAACAAAAAAAGGACCGAACCCAAAACGGACCCGAAGAAAACGGACGGCTTCAAGGCGGAGGGCC
>JAYSXU010000604.1:0-10781 GCA_043716965.1 Fimbriiglobus sp. | reverse complement strand
TGAGGGCCATGAGGTCCGCGAATTCGTGCCGGGCGAGCAGGGCCTCGACGAGCCGTGCCCGCTTGTTCAGTGATGAGTCGGAGAGGAACTTCCTCGCCTCGTTGGGCTTGGGGAGCGTTCCCGTCAAGTCGAGCGAGACGCGACGAAGGTACTCGGCGTCGTCGCAACGCGGCGAAGCGGCGATGTTCAGCTTTGCCAGCTTTTCGTCGATGAACCGGTCAATGAAATTGAACTGCGGCAGCTTCGAGGCGGCAACCGTACCCGGTCGCGGGATCATCGCGCGGAAAACCGCCATTTCGCCGAGATAGGCGGCCATCACGGCGACCTCACCGGGGGACTCCTGCGTGCTTACGACCCCCGATGTCGAGACGACCGCGAGCGATTCGGAGTTCGACTGATAGCGAGCGTGGTCCGTCACCTCGGCTTCGCGGCCGTCGGCATACGTTGCGAAGACCCGGAGCGGTAATTCCGAACGCATTTCCATCACTCGTTCGGTCGGCTCGATGCGAATTGACATGAGCTTGGGAGCGTTCGGGTCGCCGACCATCATCCCGGCCACGATCCAACTTCGTAGGGTCGCATAGTCCTTATGGTCCGGTTTTAACCGAGTCCCGCCGCCGTGCGGAACACGGCCGCTTGCCTTCCGGAGAAGAAGGCTTTCCTCCGCCGAAGCGGGCATCACCCGCCGGCCGCGCGCGTCTTTGACAACGGCATCGAAATCGGCTTTCGGGTCATAGCCGAACACGGAGAGCTTAAAGCCCCCCTGACCTTCGGCCTTGCCGTGGCAACCCGACGAGTTGCACCCGTGCCGCGCGAAGATCGGCTCGATCTGGTTTTCAAAGTGAAATGATGACGGTTCGCCACCGATCGCCGACGACGAACCGGCGAGAAGCGAGCCAACGATCACGACGAAGCGAAAGAGTGCTGGCACGGGAGGAAAGCCAGGAGGATTGTAGTGTTCGGCGGAAAAGGATACGCCGGGTGGGTGTGACAATGTGTACTACATTTCCGTCGTGCGAGCAAGAGCGACCACATCAAACAGGGCCGGGTGCAGCTAAATTCTCTGGGCTACCTAAAACCGGATTCACCACATAGGGCACCGAGAGCCACAAAGGGAATCCAACACTGTTTAGTTCTTCTCTATGGCTCTCGGTGCCCTATGTTGTGAAAATTGCTTGCTTGCACCCCAGAGAATTTAGCTACACCCGCACGTCGCAGCGGTTCCGTTAGCCATCCGTGGGTTCGTCCGTGCCATAGACGTGATAGGCTTTGCAATTTTTTAGCTGGAAAACCGGCATAAAATTTCAGACGGGTCCATTCTGTTTCAAGCCGGGAGCGTTTGCACATTGATTTCGTTCTTCCAGAACACCGGCTCATTCCAAGCTCGACTTGACTCATAAAGCGAAGCAAATGTTGTGGCAGAGGAACTTGCACAAGACTTCGTTTAGCATCGCCACGTCGGTCCGACTCCGCGCGTTGTACCGGAACTTCGCCTTAATCATGCTGAACACCGATTCGGCGTTGCTCCGCTTGTGGTAATGAGCCATGAAGTCTTCGCGGTTGAACTGGCAGAAACTCAACCCCAGGTGAATCGCGGCGATGGCGTTCTCGTCATTGACGACTCGACGCTCGACAAGCCCTACGCCACCGCCATCGACTTGGTCCACCGCCGCTGGTCCGGCAAGCACCACGCGGTCGTTCAAGGCATCAACCTCGTGACCCTGTTGTGGACCGACGGCGATCGCCACATCCCGTGTGACTACTGCGTCTACCACAGGGCCGACGGGGCGACCAAGACCGGCCACTTCGCCACGACAATCCTCACCGCCATGAACGCGGCTTTTCCCCACGACGTGTGGCGTTTGATAGCTGGCACGGCTGTGTGGAAAACCTCAAATTGGTGCAGTCCGGTGGGTGGGTTTGGTTGACGCGGTTGAAGTCGAATCGACTGGTCAACCGGGGTCGGCAGGGGATGAAAGCGGTGACGGACACGGCGATCACAGCCCTGTGTCGAGCTTGTTGCGTGGCACCAAGTTACTCAGGAACTGGCGGGTGCAGTTTTCCCACGTGTACGTGCGGCCTTCGGCGATACACGCTTCGCGGTTTCCGGTATGAATTGCGGTCGTGATCGCAACGGCCAAGTCGCCGTGCAGGGCGCCGAGTTCGGGGCGGGTGATGATGTCGATCGGGCCGGTTACCGGGTACGCGGCCACGGGCAAGCCACAGGCGAGCGCTTCGATCATCACGAGGCCAAACGTGTCGGTTTTGCTGGGGAACACGAACAGATCGGCGGTTGCATACACTTCGCCCAGGGCTTCGCCTTGGCGATAACCCAAGAACTTCACATCGGGGTAACGACGTTCCAAGTCCGTGCGGATCGGGCCATCACCGACGATCAGTTTCGTGCCGGGTGCCTTCACTTTCAAAAAGTCTTCGATGCCTTTCTCGGCGGAAACACGACCCACGTAAAGCAGGATCGGTCGCGGGAAGGGTGCCTCCGACGGGGTGCGGGGATGGAACACGGAAAGATCGACGCCACGGGACCACCGGCGGATCGGGACGGTGAACCCACGAGCCTTCAACTCCACTTCCAGGCTGGGCGTGGCGACCATCATCGTGCCGGCGCGGTTGTGGAACTTGCGTAGGACGTGGTACCCCCACGATTCGGGGATGCGGGCTAGCTTGTGCAGGTACTCCGGAAATCGGGTGTGGTAGGACGTGGAAAAGTTCCACCCCCGGTGCCGACAATACTGGCGAACCAACTGGCCGAGCGGGCCTTCGGTGGAGATGTGGACGTGGTCCGGTGCGAACCGCCGGATGCGATCGTACACCACGCCGGGACGCGGGAAACACAGGCGAATCTCGGGGTAAAATGGCACCGGAAGTTGCCAGAACGGCGACGGTTCCAGGACTTCGACGGTGTGCCCGAGTTCCCGCAACACCCGCGTCGTGGTGTTCAGCGTTCGCACCACCCCGTTGACGAGCGGGTGCCAAGCGTCGGTGGCGATTAAGATTTTTCGTGGTGTCATACCGGACGTTATACGTGCCAATCAATCCCGATCAGCACACAAACCGTGAGTTGAAACGCGGTGTCAGAACCAGTTACTTCATTTGCTTACGGGCCGCATCGGCTAGCTCATGACAGGCCCCTTCCAGGTCGCGGTTGCCGAGTGATTTGGCTTTCGCCAGACCAAGTTCGGCGAACTTCAGCGCGCGATTGCCTTGTTTCACGCTGAGCATGGATTCGGTGGCCGTAATGTAAAACTTCGGTTCGTCGGGGTGTCGGGCAATGAGCTCGTCGAACGATTTCTCGGCGGCGTCGGGGTGGCCACTGCGGGCTAGAAGTTGACCGCTGCGGATGGCGTATTCGTTGGCGCGCTTGCCGTGATTGTGAGCCGCATCGTAGGCCGCGCCTTCAGTGGCGTACTTTAACGCGGTTGCCAAATCGCTTTCAGCAATGGCGCCGGCAATGATGCAGGCGTAGAACGGGTAGCGGTCGGGGCGGGTGGCGTCGGATGGCTTGGCCGCGCCGGCTTTGGCGAACTTCACGGCGAGTTCTTTGGCGTCCAGTTTGAGTGCCGCCCGGATCGCGTCTTCCAGTTCCAGGCTTGTGAGGGCCTCGACGCTCAGCCCCGCGAGGTCGGCGGCACTCATGGCCGTGAAGTCTTTCTTCGGCTCCTCCCGGACCGTGATTTTCGGCGCTTCCCCCGGCGTTTGCAGTTCGGCGCCGAGCTTGTGCCGGAGTCGGTTGAAGTCGTAAACTTCGATCGGCTGAACCTGACCGTTGACTTGTTTTTGCGGCAGCGATCCTTCGACACAGTCTTGCCAAAAGCGAACAATTCCCAGCAACCGCTTGCGGAGCAACTGACTGCCACCGGCATCCAACGGTGCCGCGCCGCCCAGTGCTTTGAGCGGGCGATGAATCCAGACTTCCTCAAAGAACTTCGTCACCCGATCCCGGATTTTGGCTTCAGCCGCCCCGACATCGGCGGTGCGAACCGGCAATGCGATGGCTTCCTGGGTCAAATCGCCGAACTGCGACGGCCCGATGGCCTCGATCGGTTCACCCACGGCAAGGTTCACCCGGTCGCGGATCGTTGCCGCAACACTCCTCACCGCCTCTTGGTTCGTGTGCCAGAGCCGCATCATGCCGCCGGCGATTGTCACGTTCGCCATGACCCTGGCCATCGTGGTGCCCGTGTCGAGTAAGTTCGGCAATTCTTCGACCACGAAACAACTGAAGTACTGGCCGTTCGGGTCCATTTGCGGGGCGAGAATCTTGCGTTCTTGGGACATCACTTGCAGGAGTTGAAACACCGTTTCCGGGTCGCGGACCTGCATGAAAACGCGGTGTTCGAGGTAGTCCGATTCGGCGTCCATTCCTTGGCCACACCGCAACACTTCCACAAGTGCGGCGGCCTCTTCGACATTGGCGTCATCCCATTCGAGTTCGATGGATTTGTTCAGTGCTTCGACCGCCGCCGGTTGTTCACCCAGCCACGCCCGCACCAGTCCGAGGTTAAACCACCCCGCCGGGTCGTCGGGGACTTGTTGCGTGATTTGTTCGTAGGCCCGTTTCGCGTCCGAATACTTTCCGGTGGCGGCTTCGGCGGCAGGCGGTTTCACGGTTTTGCGGAAACTGTACGCCTTTCGGGCCGCGTTAGGTAACCGCGATCCGTCGCCGAAAATGCTCTCGTATTGCTCCCGCATTTCGGCGTCGGTCGGGTTGAACTGGACGGCGCGTTCCATTGCCGCGCGGGACGCCACCGGGCGGTTCAAGGTGACTTCGTTGCGGGCGATTAGCTCATAGACTTGCGACAGTTGCTCGTGGGCGTCCGGTGGGTAAGCGTCGGCGGCTTTGCGGAACAGCATCAGCGCGCCGATCAGTTCCCCTTCTTGTTGCCGCAAAATCCCACGCAACAGGTGGCCCATCGGGAAGTTGGGGTCGAGCGTGAACGCCTTGGCCAAAATTTCTTCAGCTTTCTCGATCTTTTCTTCGCCGAACAGCAAGTTGGCATAGAACCCGAGAATCTGCGGCTTGTCCGGGAACTCGCTGGCCAGCGCTTCCATCGTGCGGATCGCGGTTTCGTGCTGCCCCTGTTGCTGGAGTTCAAACGCTTTTTGAATGCGTTCAAAGTACGGCGCGCAGCACCACTTGAGCTTCTTACCGCTGCCGCACGGACAATTATCGTAGGGGTTGAGGGCCATAGTCTTCGCAGCTTATGAGGAAGTTCAGTTCGAGTACCGATTTGATTAGATATAGCGAATTCTGGGTGGCGAGCATGGGCTGAGACTGAAAAGAATGGCCTGTTCGTGATCGCTCCACGCCCTCATTTCTGGCTCCCCCGCAAGATGCGGACCCGGACAATAGGTGAAAACGGATCGTAACAGTTTGACAGGGGCAAAGTCTGACCTAGTCTTTGGCGACTGCATGACCCGCGATTTTGACTTCCCCGTCCTCAGCACGCCGCGAGGACCGACCCCCGATTAGGATACTGTTCCGATGGTGACTAACGATCTTGGAGCCTGTGAATGGTTCGTTTGGGACCTTCGTCGGAGCGGACTCATTGATCGGGGTCAATTGGACCAGATCGTCAGTGAGTTCCTCAAACGGAACCCACGGGCGGAGGCACCGGCCCTGGCCGAGTACCTCGTGACGCAAAGCACGTTAACCGGCTTCCAGGCCGATCGCATCCTGAACGGCAAGACCCAAGGGCTTGTCCTCGGGCCATACGTCCTGCTGGACACGATCGGGCAAGGCAGCATGGGTCAGGTTTACAAGGCGTCGTCGAAGAATGACAACGGTCTGTACGCCGTGAAAGTGCTCCCCCGCCGCAGTATGTGGAACGTGCGATTGGCACGCCGCCAAGTCCGGTCGTTCGGCCAGTTTACCCACAACGCCGTTGTGCCGTTCGTGGACGTCGGCACCGCCGGCGGCTTGCACTATCTGGTGTGGCCACTGGCCGAAGGCCAAACGCTCGAAACGCTCGTTCAGCAACACGGCCGCCTGTCGCCACAGCAAACCGCCCTCATCGGAGTGCAGGTTGCTCAGGGGTTGAGCGTCTGTCACCAAAACAACATTTTCCACGGGCTGGTTAAGCCGTCGAACGTCATGGTCGGGTCGGACAACGAAGCCCGCATCCTCGACTTCGGCATCGGCTCGTTGCTCGTCGAAAACGAAGGCGAATCGCTAGTGGACACCATGTCCACCGCCAACACGCTGACGAGCGGCCTGGATTGTGCGTCACCGGAATCCATCATGGAACCGACAAACCGCACACCTGCGGGCGATCAATACTCCCTCGGGTGCGTGCTTTACTACTGTCTGACGGGTCGGGTTCCGTTCCCCGAAGGCTCGGCGGTTGAAAAGATGATGGCACACCAAACCAAAGACCCGATTGCGATCCGCGAATTCGCCCCGGACTGCCCCGAAGCGATGGCACAAGTCGTGGCCCGCTTGATGGCTAAACTCCCTGAACAACGCTATTCCGGTACCGATGAAGTCGTGGAAGCCCTGGAACCGTACCTTGGCGAACAGACGGCCAATGCCAGTGCCGCGCCGAGCAATCGCCAAGCACTGGTTGGGAGCCACTCGAGCGGAAAACAGCCGGGTCTGAGCAACGGTCCGAACCGTCCCGCCGCGAACAACGGTCGTGGCAACTCGTACCAACCGGCGAAAACCCCGGCCCCGAACCGCCAAAATCACGGGTTGCAGCCGTCAACGCCGCCACCCGCCACCCGATTGCACAATCCGACGCCAGTTCCAGCGGTACCAAGTCGAAACTTCAACAACGCACCCAAGCCACCGCAACGAAATGCTCTCCCCAGCCGCGATTCCTTCAACTTGCCAGCAATTGAAGAAATCCAGCTTCTCGAGGCAGTTGAAAACAACTCGTCCTACGGTGATCCAGCCGCACTGCGGGCATCAGCCGGTTGGTTGAACGAAGCGGAAGATACCCGCCAACGGAAGTCGGATGGTGGCTTAGGAACTATTGGCATCGTCGCCGCAGGCTTGATCCTCATGGCGCTCGTCTTCATCGGTGCGAAGTTACTGATGAACTAAGCTGGTGTGAATCAACCACTCTCAATCGCCGCAACCAACCGGGTCAAACAAGCCCCAGTTGTTTGCGGCGACTGCATTTTCAAACCACAGCGCGTTCACCTTGCGACGGTTGGGAAATGCCCCATAGAATTCACCAAACGCAGGGTGAGCCGATTTCACCTCGCATTCATCATTCTGGGAACGTGGTGCTGTGTGACGGAGTTGATTGGCACTGGCATTCGCAAATCACTCCCGTTTCGCCGGCGTGTCGTGGTGCTGGGTTCGACTGGCTCGATCGGCACGAACACCTTGGATGTGGCCGAGGCACTTCCGGATCGCATCGAGATTGTCGGCCTGAGTGCGCATTCTAAATGGCAGCAACTCGCCAACCAGTGCCAGCGATTTCGCCCCGCGATTGCCATTTTGACCGACCAATTGGCGTATCAACAAGCAGAACGATCAGCGTTTCCCGAAGAAACCGAGTTACGCTTCGGCACGGATGCGGTGTGCGAACTGGTTGCGGCGAAGTTTGTCGATGTGGTTCTCTCAGCGGTGGTGGGTGCAGCGGGCTTGCACGGCACCTGGGCGGCGTTGGAAGCCGGCAAGACCGTGGCGCTGGCCAACAAGGAAACGCTGGTCGTCGGTGGCCCTCTTGTGATGGGGTTGGCGGCACGAACCGGCGGCGTGATTCTGCCGGTCGATAGCGAACATTCCGCAATCTTCCAGGCGTTGACCGGGTCAACGGCAACTGATGTGTTCAAAGTCGTGCTGACGGCCAGTGGCGGGCCGTTTCGCGGGCAAACGGCGTCGCAATTGGAATCGGTCACACCGGCGCAAGCACTCTGTCACCCGACGTGGCAGATGGGGCCGAAGATCACGATTGATTCCGCGACGCTCATGAACAAGGCGCTCGAAGTGATCGAAGCCCGGTGGTTGTTCGGATTGAACGCGGAACAAATCGACGTAATCGTTCATCCCGAGTCGATTATCCATTCGTTCGTTGAATTTGTCGACGGCTCCGTTCTTGCGCAACTCTCGCCGCCAGACATGCGATTGCCGATTCAGTTTGCCTTGACCTACCCGGACCGCGTGCCGGGACCGGCGAAGAAACTCGACTGGCGAACGCTAACTTCCCTAAAATTCCAGCAGCCCGACCGCGAAACGTTTCAGGCGTTGGACTTGGGTTTTGAAGTCGCCCGCCGTGGCGGCACGTGTGGCAGTGTTCTGAACGCCGCGAACGAAGTTGCGGTCGAACAGTTTTTGACTGGTAAAATTAGTTTTCTCGACATCGCCCGGTGCTGCCGTGCGGTGCTGGATTCACATGATTACGACCCCGCCCCGACGCTCGACGGCCTGTTGGCCCTCGACAGTTGGGCGCGACAGGAGGTGGCCCGGTGGACTCGAACTCGCCCGCAGACGGCAAACCGCTGAACACTCAGCCGAACCCGTCCTTCGACGGCGAATCGCTCATCGCTCCGAGCGAATCAACTTTATCGCTGAGCGGCTGGTTCCGCCAAAACGGCTTGCAGCTTGTCATCGTCATCGCCTTGGTGACCGTGGTGTGTCGGTTCTTACACCCACTGGACGTGCTGTTAGCGGGCTTCGGCATGAGCCTGATTATCTTCATCCACGAACTCGGCCACTTCGCCGCCGCGAAGCTCTGTGACGTTCACGTCAAAACCTTCAGCATCGGCTTCGGTCCGGCGCTGCCGTTCTGTTCGTTCAAATATGGTGAAACCACGTACAAGCTCGCCATGATTCCGCTCGGCGGGTTCGTGGCCATGATCGGCGAAGGCGAAGGCGAGAACGGCGAAATCGGTACGGAAGAGAACGAAGACGACGACACCAACCCCCGCAGCTTCAAGAACAAAACCGTACTGCAACGGATGTTTATCATCTCAGCAGGCGTGGTGATGAACATCTTCTTGGCGTCGATCTGTTTCATTGCCACTTACATGCACGGCGTCGAAGAGATGCCCGGCATTATTTCCCAGATTGAACCCGGCTCGGCAGCTTGGCGCGCCGGCATTCACTCGGGTACCGAAGTGAAGCGGATCAACGGCCGTGAAAACCCGTGGTTTGACGACATCCGCCCGATCGTGTCCAGCACGCACAAAGGCGAAACGGTTGCCTTGGAACTGGACTACCAGGGCAACCGAACCAGCTTGGATGTCGAGCCGATCCGTGGCGAAGGCGCACTTTACCCCCAACTCGGCGTGTTGCAGTTGGAAAAACTGACACTCCCGTCGTCGAAGCGCGAAGAGATTCAACCGTACATCCCCGGTAGCGTGTACGCCGATGCCAAAGGGCCAGAAGGCAGTGCGGGGTTCAAACCCGGCGACACGGTCATCGGCATGACCGACCCGGATAACCCGTCGCAACTTAAACCGATTACACCGAACTTTGAAGGAATGCCGGGCGAATTTTTCGACTACGCACGCCGACTGGTGAAGCTCGCCGGGAAGCCGATCACGTTTCAGGTGACCCGCAAGGAGGACTCGTCGAAGACGCCCGTGTCGATCGTTGTGCTACCGAGTTACCGCTATGACCTCGGCGTGCGCATGCGGATGGGTGCCGTCGCAACCATCCGACGGAACTCACCTGCCGAGAAGGCGGACGTGCAAATCCGCGACACGAACGGCGAGAAAGTGAACGTCGCAGGCGATCAAATCGTCGCCGTCGAAGTCCCTGAGCCGAACGGCACCACGACCCGGTTCACGACCGATTCCACCGAAGCTCAACCGGCGGATGCCAAGACGAAAGTGGTCGCCCTGGACCCAATGCGGTTGCCGTATGAACTTGACTGGTGGTCCGATCGACAGACGCAGAACCGCACCGTGAAAGTCACGGTGTTGCGCGAAGTGGATCACGCACTGCAACGCAAAACGCTTGAGATGGTTTGGGATGCCAGCTATCGGTACGAGTTCAGCAGCGCGATGAAACCCGGCACCCCGATCGCCATCAACGGGTTGGGGTTGGCGTACCACGTCCAAACCGTGGTGAACGTCGTGGAGCCGTTCACTGCAGCCGATCGCCTGAAGCCCGTCGCCGACCGCCGGGAGCAATCACCCGCCGCGAAAGCGGGCATCCTGGCGAACGACAAGATTCTTGAAATCAAGTTCAAAGCCGTCGATCACCAAGGCACCGATGTCGCTCAGAAGTGGTCGGAAGTCCGACCCCATCAGTGGGCGTTCGTGGACATGAATCTGCAATACACCGCACCGCACACCCTCGAAGTGAAGCTGGAACGGGATGGTCAACAGTTGACCGCCGAGATGGTCGCAACACCCGATACCACGTGGCCCGTGCCGAGCATCGGGTTGGCACTGTCGAACGAAACGCGGACCCAGAAAGCGGACGGGGTTCTACAAGCGTTAGAGATGGGCGGGTACCGCACCTTGCGTGCGATTAAGATGACGTACCAGGGGCTGTATGCGATGGCCTTCGGTCGCATTTCGCCGCTGCTCATGAGCGGCCCGATCACGTTGGCCCGCGCCTCGTACTTGATTGCGGGGCAAGACATCTGGCACTTATTGCTGTGGATGGCGCTCATCAGCATCAACCTCGCGGTCGTGAACTTCATGCCGATCCCCGTGCTGGACGGCGGGCACATGATGTTCCTCGGCTACGAAGCGATTCGGGGTAAACCGGCCCCCGTCTCCGTACAAGTGGTGTTGACGTACATCGGCTTGGCAATGGTCTTGTGCTTGATGCTGTTCGTCATCGGCCTCGACTTGTG
>JAYSXU010000603.1:0-1183 GCA_043716965.1 Fimbriiglobus sp. | reverse complement strand
GTCGGCTTGGTAGAAGCGTTGGAACAGCCGACTCACTTGGTCCGCCGTCATCCCCTTGCCGGTGTCGGCGACGGCGAATTCGATCATCTCGTGGCTGTTTTTTTGAACGCGGCGAACCTGCAACGTGACGGTGCCGTTGGTCGTGAACTTGAACGCATTGCTGAGCAGGTTAATCAGAATCTGCCGCACCCGACGTTCGTCGGCAATCATCACGCCGAGGGCATTTGGCATGTCCACCACGAACTGGTTGGCGTGCTTGTCCGCTAGCGGCGCGACCAAGATTTGCACATCTCGAACCATCAGCGTGAGGTCGAACGTGGCGACCGTCAATTCCATTCGCCCCGCCGAGATTTTCGCCAGATCGAGTATGTCGTTGATGAGATCGAGCAGGTGCTTGGCGGCGGTCAGAATCTTGTTGAGGTCAGGGATCAGTTCGGCGTTGTTGGCATCGACGGCTTCTTCTTTCAACGCCTCCGTGAAGCCGATGATGATGTGCAACGGCTGCCGCAACTCGTGGCTCATGTTTGCCACGAACGTGTCCTTAGCGCGACCAGCGGCTTCGGCTTGCCGCAGTGCCACTTCGAGTTTCGTGTTCGTCTCGGCTAGCTCGGCGGTGCGGAGTTTCACCCGTGATTCGAGTTGTTCGTTCATGCCGTATAACCGTCGCGCCATGCCTTGCAACGCACCCGCCAGTTGCGTGACTTCCACGCACCCGCCGCCGGTGATCGTCGGCGAAACACTCGGGTCCGAAAGCGTATCAGCGGTCTTGGCCAACTGCCGCAAGCTACTCGTGATGAGCCAAATTAAGAACACCGTCAACGCTGCCGCAATCGCCACCGTGGGGACGACCCAGCGCCAGACGATGCGCCAGAACTTGGAGTCGATGTCTTCGTGCAATTCCTCCAACGACGCCGCCACGAGCAACCGCGGCGGTTCGTCCTCGTCGTTGGCGTCCATGCGCAGGTAGGTGAGTTGCCCTTGAAACGTTTTGCACAACAGCGGTTCGATCCAATCAATCTCGCCAGCCGACCACCACTTTTCTAGATGTTGGGAGATCGCCAGGAGACGTTGCAAATCCGGGTGGGAGATTTCCACGTAGCTCGCGGCCTCCGTCAATTCCCCGTAGCGGAACAGGGGGTCGCGTTCGACTTCGGCAGCCAACCACTGGTTAATCGTGCCGAGT
>JAYSXU010000602.1:0-3568 GCA_043716965.1 Fimbriiglobus sp. | reverse complement strand
ATCTCGTGAACGTCTACACAAAAGCCTACCTGCGAAACTACTTGCCCACTCTTACGGTCGAGAGCCAACATGCCGATGCCGTGCTATCGGAATACCAGAACCTCTTGGCAACGGAAGCGACAACAAACCCCCAGCTAACGCCCTACGTCGGTCTAATCGCACAGGCGCGGTACATGGCGGAAGTCAACGCCGTCTACGCCGTGTCCACCACGATTGCCTACGCCGGAATTCCGATCAGCAATGTCATCGCGCCGATTGCCCCAGACGCCCCGATCCCAGCGACGCCGATTCCCCAACCTCCGGCTCCTCCGCCAGTCGTGATTGATAAGACCACTAGCGCCGGGTTATCCGCAACGATCCCGGACATCACGACCCCCGACTTCATCACCCAGCCGAGCGGTTTGAAGATCGCCAACGTCCAAGAGGGCGAAGGGACAGCCGTGAAAAACGGGGACAGCGTGAATGTGTTCTACACCGGCTGGCTGAAAGACACCGGCGTGCAGTTTGATTCCAACCGAACGGCGGCGACGCCAGCGACCTTCTCAACCGGCGGCGTGATCGCGGGCTTCCGCGAAGGCTTAATTGGCATGAAGCCGAGCGGCATTCGCCGGGTTGTGATCCCGTCGAGCTTGGGTTACGGCGTTGCCGGTAGCCCACCAAGTATTCCGCCGAATGCCGACTTAGTGTTTGAGATCAAAGTCGTGCTACCAGAACCGGGTGTTCCACCTACGACCGGGACGGGTACGGGTACTGGGACCGGGACGGGGATTGGGAACGGGATTGGGACGGGGACTGGGATTGGGACGGGTACCGGGATTGGGAACGGGACGGGGACTGGGACGGGAATTGGGAACGGGACGGGGATTGGGACGGGGACCGGGACGGGGACGGGGATTGGGACCGGGACTGTAAACTAACAACCCTAATGTTGATCGAGACCAACCGAATCATTCCGGTTGGTCTTTTTGTTGCTTCAAAACTCGCACATCACCTTCGCGTTTGGTCAGCCCGACGCGGTCGAGATATTCACACAGTGGTATCGCATACTTACGGGTCGTGCCGAGCAAGTCGCGGATTTCAGCAACGGTCGCGCCTGGGCCAGTCGTCAGGCGTTGGGCCACTTTCCGGTGCATCTCCTGGCTCGTGTCGTCGTGTAAAAAGATGTCACTGGTCACTTTGACCAAGAAGCCTTCGGCACACGCCACTTCAAAAATGTCCTTCAACGCGCTGGCGTTGCCCGCCGCTTGGTTGACGAAACTCGACGGTTCGGGGGGTTGAAAGCCGGCTTTCTTGTGTTCGTCCACGATCTTTTCTTTCAACTTTCGCTGGTTCGCGCTCAACTTCGGCTTGAAGTCCCCGCGTGCGATTCGCTTGGCGTCACCGACTAATTTCTTCTGCTTGATAAGCCGATCCGTGACGGCGTGTAGCAATGTTTCCTCACCGACGTAATCGAGTCGCGCCAATGCCGCGCTGCGATCATGGTTGGTCATCAACGGGTTTTGTTCGTGAAGCACCGCCAAAGTCTGCAACAACCGTTCTTCCAATTCCGCCACGCGATCGGCGTGGATTAACAACTTGCGGTTCGATGGCAGCGTCAGTTCCAGCACCTTGCTGTCGGCAATGAGACGCGCCACGGCTTCGGTGGCCTGTTGTGGATTCACCCCGGCATTGCGTACTAAATCACCGGCTTGAAACCCGTGAAACCCCGTGAACCATGCCGCCATCTCGCACCGAACTAATAAGTCCACGTTCCAGAGTTTCTCAACCCGCTCCAGCGAATCTAGGTGGCGTCGGCGCAACTTCACCGCAACGGGTTGTAGCACCTGCCCGCCGCCCAACGTGTGCTCGGCGGACGAGTCCCGCAGCACGAACGGTTGCCCCCAAACGGCGGTGACTGGCTCGCTCAGAAACAGTTGCGTGATCGCCCATTTGCCCGGTTCGATTTGATCGATATCGAGTACCGATGTCGTGGCCATCACCTCGGCAGTGCCGATGTGCAACCGGGCCGGAAGACGATGCTTAATCGGGCGACGAGATTCCGCGAGGCAGTGCAACCGGACTGTAAGCACTTTGCTCGGCAGCAGGTAACCCGCCGTGGCCAACTCCTGGCCGCGTGCCACGGCATCGTTGGCAATCCCAGCGAGGTTGATGGCCGCCCGTTGGCCGCGATTCACTTGCTCGACCGGCTTGCCGTGGTTGTTCAAGGACCGTACCCGAACCGATTCCGCTGTCCCGTTCGTCTTGTGCCACACCAGTTCATCGCCCACTTTGATGACCCCGGAGGAGACCGATCCCGTCACGACGGTGCCGTGCCCCTGCACCACGAACGAGCGGTCGATCGCCAGCCGAAACCAATCGCTCTCTTGCTGAACCGCCATGTTCTGGCACTCGGCCCTAATCGCGGCTTTCAACTCTTCAATACCCAGCCCCGTGAACGCCGACGTGGGAATGATCGGCGCGCTTTCGAGGAACGTGTTCTTCACCAAGTCGCGCACTTCCATCTCGACGACTTCGCGCGTCGTGTCATCGACGAGGTCGGCTTTCGTCAACGCAATCAAGCCGTGTTTCAATCCCAACAGCCGCAGAATCTCCAGGTGTTCGCGGGTTTGCGGCATGATGGAATCGTCGGCGGCGATCACCAGAATGGCGAGGTCGATCCCGGTTGCCCCGGCCAGCATGTTCTTGATGAACCGCTCGTGCCCCGGCACGTCCACGATACCCAGGCGAAACTCTCCCAGTTCCAGGTGGGCGAAGCCGATGTCGATGGTGATCCCGCGTGCCTTCTCCTCCGGCAATCGGTCGCAATCAATGCCAGTGAGCGCTTTGACGAGGGAAGTCTTGCCGTGGTCGATGTGGCCAGCGGTACCAAGAATCAAATCGCGGGGCATGGTGACTCGCTGCCTTCGAGGGTGGGATCACGACATCAGCCATTCTATTTGGCGTAGCAACCGAGGTTGATCGCTTTTCTTACAATATCTCGGTGATCCTTATTCGCCCGGAGTCCTGAATGACCACACCGTCCCGCTCGTTCACTGTCCCGGATTTTCTTGCCGCCAAGGGGCGGGCGGAGAAGCTCGTCGTCATCACCGCCTACGATTTCACCAGTGCGACGCTGTGCGATGACGCCGGTGTGGATGCGATCCTGGTGGGTGACTCACTGGGGATGGTTGTGCAAGGGCACGCCACGCCGTTGCCGGTCACGTTGGCCCAAATGCAATACCACACGACGTGCGTGGTTCGGGGCGTTGCGCGGGCATTGGTAATTACCGACATGCCGTACCTGAGCTACCACGTGAGTCCACAGCAAGCCGTGCGGAACGCGGGGAAACTGCTCAAGACAACGGGCGTTGCAGCCGTGAAACTCGAAGGCGGGGAACGCATGGCCGACACGATTGCGGCGTGTGTTCGGGCCGAGATTCCGGTGATGGGGCATGTGGGCCTGACACCGCAATCCATGCATCGCTTGGGCGGTTTCAAAGTGCAACGCGACGCGGAACAGATCATCAAAGATGCGAAAGCCATCGAACAAGCGGGCGCGTTCGCCTTGGTCATCGAATGCGTCCCCGCC
>JAYSXU010000601.1:0-3569 GCA_043716965.1 Fimbriiglobus sp. | reverse complement strand
TCGTTAAGAAAAGGGTCACCAAGGATTCGTTGAGCGATAACACAAAGACCGCCACGCTTGCTGCGACGAAGGCCGGGCGAAGGAGCGGGATGACAATTCGCCGTGCGATTTGCCATGAATTCGCCCCCAGCCCGCGTGCCGCCAATTGGCATTCGTGCAGTGCGGGTGTGAGATGGCTGCGAATTATCAGAAACGCGATCGGCAAGCCGAGGGTTGCGTGGACGAGTACCAGGCCGCCAATCGTGCCCCACAAACCTGTCACGTAAAATACCGCCAGGATTCCCATCCCCAACGTGGCCACGGGTACACACGCGGGAAGCAGAACCAAGATCACGAGCAAGCGTCGCCCACTGAATTCACCGGCATTCACCGCATAAGCTATCGGCCCTGCTGCCATCACGCTGGTGATGGCAGCCAGCACAGCCACCACTTGGCTCCGAAGCAACGCGGCGATCCAGCGGCGGTCGTCGAAGAACGCGCGATACCACCGACTGGACCATTCGCCAGTCGGCGGCGTGAGGAAGGAGTCAGGCGAGAAGGAGACCCAGACCGTGTGAAGCACGGGGGCCAGCAACCCGAAAATCATTGCCCATCCCAAGAGTAACGACAACGGACGCCGGTTCATCGTTGGCGCCTCCGCAACAATAATAACGCGCCAAGCACTCCACCGATCAAGGTTAGCAAACCGACCGCACCTGCCGCCGCGCGGGGCCAGCGACCGTATTCAAAAGCTTGGCGATGTACTTCCACGGAAAGCGTTGTTTCGTCCGGCCCACCCAGGAACAATGGCCCCAGGAATGCACTCAGTCCCCAGATCAGACCCAGTTCCGCCGCGAGGATCAGGCCGGGTCGTGATAGGGGTAACGTGATCCGCCGAAACGCCTGCCATCGACTCGCACCAAGGCCGTGAGCAGCCGCAACCAATGTCGTGTCGATGCCACGTAGTTGAACGAGTAGAACCAAGACGGCATACGGCAGGATCAGGTACACCTCGGCGGCGATGGCGGCGAACAGTCCGTGTGGCAACATTCGTTGCAGCCCGAACAACGTGGCCAGCACGCCCGCCGTTTTCGGAATCAACACCAGGGCCAACGCGAGCGACTGACATCGTGGTGTCAGTGATCGCACGAACAGCGCCAGCGGGTAGCCAATGAGGACGGTTGCCGTCGCCACCATCAGGCCGAACACTCCCGTGAAGGTGAGCAGTTTCAAGCTGTCTCGTTCGAGTAGGACCGCGTAATTCGCCGTGGTGAACGTACCGGCGGTGTAGAACCCGCGACCCGTCGCGGGTTCAAACAGGCTCATGCGCACGAGCAAAATCACCGGGCCGAGTACCAGCCCGGCGACGAGAGCCAGTGCCGGTGTCGAGAGCAGGAAGGGTGTGGTACGACGGGTCACGATGCCTCATCCGGCTCGGGGATTTCCCAGCAATCACTTGCAGCGATCCCCAGGTTGACGTGCGTACCGATAGCTAAATTTGCTGTCGCACGACAGCGAATTTGCAGTGTGAATCGCTCGCATTGCACCACGGCACACAGGTCCGAACCATGAAAACTCACGCTGGTCACCGTCCCAGGAATGGGACCATCAAGCGTCACACGCTCGGGGCGAATCATCATCACGGTGCCGGGCCGCGCACCCAGAAGTGATCCGTCCAGTAAGTTCGCGGCGCCCAAAAATCGGGCGACAAACGGTGTCCGTGGGCAGTGGTACACGTCTTGCGGCGTCCCGAGTTGGAGCAACCGCCCCGCGTGCATGACGCCGACTAAATCAGAGACCGCCAACGCCTCGTCCTGGTCGTGGGTGACCATGATTGTCGTCACGCCCGTGGTCTCGTGGACCCGCCGCAGTTCGGCCCGCAGTTGTTCCCGCAAGTGCCGATCGAGATTGGCGAGCGGTTCGTCCAGCAACAATAGGTCGGGGTTGAACGCCAAGGCTCGTGCCAAGGCGACGCGCTGTTGCTGGCCACCGGATAACTGCGCGGGGTAGCGATCTCGTTCCGCTATTGCCAGCCCGACGCGATCGAGGGCTCCATTAACACGTCGGTTGCATTCCGTGACCGGCACACCGCGAACTTCCAAACCGAACGCGACATTCTTTCGGGCGGAGAGGTGCGGAAATAAGGCGTAGTTCTGAAAGACCATGCCGATGTCGCGGCACTCGGGCGGGCGTCCCGTGGCGTCCTGACCGCCGAGAAAGAGCCGACCCGCGTTCGGCGCCAGATACCCACCGATCAACTTCAAAAGCGTCGTTTTCCCACACCCTGACGGCCCTAGCAGCGTGAGGAACGACCCCTTCGGCACCGCGAACGAGACGTCGCGCACGACCGCAGTTTGGCCGTACCGAAACGTGACGCCGTCGAAGCGGACCGCGTCAGTTGCCACGGAGGATTGTCCGGTCCCAGCGGTCGGCGAGTTGGTCCCATTGGCTGGCGTAGACATCGTAGGGGTAGTACTTCAGTGTGCGGAACTGGTCGGGTGTGTGTGGGTAGAGCGACTTCCACAGCGAGTCTTCGGTCGCCATTTTTGCGGCAGTGTCGGGGCGAGCCGTGGCCATTCCCCGTCGGGCGAACTCCAGTTGGATCTCGTCGCTAAACAGAAAGTCGATCGCGGTTTCGGCTAGCTCTTTGTTGTTGGTTCCCGCCGGGATTGCCCAAAATACTTGCACCATCGCGCGGTCCAGAGTGGGAACGATCGCGCCCAATTCCGGCTTCTCGCGCAGCGCCTGAAGGTACTCCGGGCTGTGCATGTTCCCCGCTGACACCGTATTGTCATGGAGTGACAGGATCATGTCAGTCGAGGTCGGCCACCACAGCTTCACCCGTTGCCGGTGTTCCCGCGCGAACCGAAACACTTCGTCAATGTTATCGCGGATCAATGCGTGGGCAGTACCCGCTTTGCCGTTCGTATCGGCAAGAATTGCGGCGAACGTGAACAGGCTCATGTAGAAGTGGTTGTACATCCCGAGCTTTCCGGCGATGTCGTTCCGCAGAAGATCGGCCCACCGGGTCGGCGGTTCGGTCAGCAAATTCTTGTGATAGGCAAGGGTCATCACCGAATCGGGGTACGGCAACCCGACGCGATCGCGGAAAACCCACGGCTCCAGCGCGGCGGCGGCCAGTGACTTGTGGTTCGGCACGTTGTTCAGGTCAATCTGTGCGAAGAGACCGTCCTTCGCGGCGGGGTAGCCCTGGGTGGCGTCCGTTATCATCAGGTCAAACGGCGGGTCGTTGGCAGGGGCGGTCTTCAACTTGGGAATGCCGTCCCACCAGCCGGGAAACAGCGTGACCGTGGCACCTGTCGTGGCTTCAAAACGGGGGACGAAGACTTCACGCATCGTCTTTTCATGCCCGCCGGCGTAGACGAACACGCGAAATTCTTGGCCGGCGAACGGGCCGGATTTCGGTACCCGGTTTCCGCAACCGATCGTGGCGCCAAGACTCGCCGCAAGGAACGTTCGGCGGGTGACGGGATTCATAATGACGACCCTGAATGCGGTTCTCGAAACGCGATCACACCGGCAATGATTCGTGCGGTTGTCGTCAACCAACACAACCCACCGAACACCCA
>JAYSXU010000061.1:0-6280 GCA_043716965.1 Fimbriiglobus sp. | reverse complement strand
TCGCAATCTGACCGCGCACGCCGACAATCGTTGGCGCGTTATTCTCCACAGGCGGTGGGTCTTGTGGAGCCTGGACCCATTGCAACCCGTAAAACGCGGCGGGGATCGCAAGTCCGATTGCGACCAGCGCTAGCAGGATCATGTTTCGAGTGTTCATAGTGTTCGTGTGGTTAGATGTGGCTTAGTAGTCAGCCGGGATACTACGCCCATCGTTTCGGACACAAAGCAAAATCCAAATGTCCGGATCAATGGAGTAGCGAATGGGGCGAACTGAACCGTCTGCAAACGCGACAGGTAAGGCATTGGGATGGGCTGAACCGAATTCAGACCAACCATATTTATTAGGTGTATCCTGGGTGCGATCCAACGATGGAGGGAGTTGTATATCACCAACGAGCGAAACTGCGGTCGATTCATCGGACCGACCATCAGCATATCCGAGCATATTTCGATGATTCGGTCCTGCATAATATTCTGGACGGATTCGCCGATCGGCTATTAGTACAGTGTTCGATAGCCCGTCTGTAACACTTGCGATTGTCAAAGGTGATCCATCGTTTTTCATATATGATGGGGATTTTCCAAACATACCAGCTAAGTTAGTCGGTAGCCACGTGTAGCCAACAACTGAGCTTACTCCCATGTTAGCGGCATAATCGTTTCCAGCGCGGATAAGCCCAAACGGAGGGATAGTTAGTTCCTTTTCCGGTGGTTTCCAAGTTCTTGGTCTTGATCGTGAAGGGCAGAAGTATTGTGCTACTGGATTCCCAACAAGAGTTGAGCAGGCGGCAGAGATGTCAGACGCTCCTGCTTGTCGCCACAACGAATCCTTTTCAATGTATGGAAGAATTTGAAATAGCCAAGTTCCATTCTGGTCATCCCATCGTGGCCCGCCAATTGCTGGAGTGCCAATACTCAAGTAAGTCACGGGGTGAAAACGGTTACCGCCAGCGGTCGGGTAAAAACCATGTGACGTGTGGTGGTTGTCCCAAGCTAATGCCAGTTGTCTAAGATGATTTTGACATGTTACACGATTTGCCGATTCTCGTACTCGCTGCACAGCAGGAAGTATCAATGCGATCAGAATTGCAATGATAGAGATTGTGACTAGTATTTCTATCATGCTTACTCCATTTCGGCATACTACTCGCTGAATCGACATCCATGTCTCCTTCCGTGTTATTTGTCGAGAAAATCGTCATAGCCGGTTTCATACCTATTTGCCATAGATATCAATACAAGCAGTTGCTGATAGTACTGAATTCAATTAGCGATATACAGTGTCCGCGTTACCCCTACCGCGCGTTGCCCTGCAAAAATTGCTGCAATCTTGAGTCTGTACTGTTTGCCAACAGCTAGCTTGTCACCGATAACCACGTCGTATTGACTTCCACTCAAAGTGGGCGCGTATGTTTTAATCAAGGTCTCCGTCTCGGTGATTCCGTTGTATTCGTACAGGTCAATCTGACAGGTTGCATATGACGGCGGTCCAAAACCACCTTTGATCCCGATTGTATATGATAGGTCCGATGCTAGCAGACCTACAGTTTGATTTTGTCCATTGCTGTTTGTGAATTCCGAATATATTGTACCGGATGTGCGTGTAACGTATACTCTGTCTATTGAGCAACTTGGAGGCCCCGCTTGTGCCTTCGCTTCCGCTGGTGCGGCAGCCATCAGCACGATACTTGCCACCACGACTACGATCAGATTTCGTTGCATCACCATTTCTCCTGAGTTTGTGAACACGCCCCGTTTCAGCATGGAACGTCGGAACCCAGGTACTCTAAAGCCACTCACCAACGCGCGTCAAGCAAATAAATCAAAATTTCTGACGCAAATACCCCCCCCTGATTATTAGGGGTTTAGGTGCGGCTTCGTCATCCACGCGCCGCGGTCCTTGGCGAGTTCGTCCCAGATGGCTTTGTCGGATTTGCCTTCGTCGATCCCCTTTTGGATGTCGCGGCGGGTGAACACGGGACTGCCGCAGCCGTTGGGGTTGCAACTGGCGAGGGTGTAGAACTTGCCGGTGCAGATGTTTTTATCGACGGGACAGACGCAGTAGATGCTGGCCAGGAACCACTCGGCGCGTTCGGCGGGGGTGCGCGGGCGACCGAGGTCGGGCGGGTACGGGGAGTTCTCGACTTCGGTACTGGGGGGCGTCATTTTGACGCCGAGGCGTTGGCCGCTTTTCAGTTCGGACGATTCCAGTTCGCCCACGACCAGCCGCACGACGGTGCGTTCCCGCCACGCGGTCACGGACTTCACGATGCCTTTGATCGGCGCATCGACGTTGAGAAACACCACGTCGCCGAGGTTCAACGACCGGCCCCAACGCATCGCCTCGTGGTCGAGCAGCACTTCGAGTTCCCCGCTAAACACGTGGTGAACGGTCAGCGTTCCAGGCAGGCCGTCGGCTTCCCAGCGTTTGCGGAGCGTGGCTTTTTGCGTGGTGCGTTTGGCGTCGATTTGTTCGTCGGTGAACAGCGGTTTGGCGCCTTCCTTCAACACGCCGTGAAAGTCGAACTCGGAGAGTTCGTCCGCGAGCATGACCACGGCAATCGGGTTCTTTTGGCGGTCGAGTTTGAGCCACGACCACACCCGCTGGCCGGGTTGCAGTTGGTCGAGCCGCCCCCACCAACCCGCGATTTTGACCTCCGCATCCGGTTCCACGGGCCAGACCTTGGCGGTTGCGTCGCCGTCCAGCAGCAGCGTGATCGTGCGGTTCTTCGCATCGACGGCTTTCACCACGCCGAACGGTTTGGGCAATAGTCGCAAAAACTCGGCGGTGCCCGCGACTTCTTTCACCTTCTTGTTCGCGTCGAGTGGCTTGCCGGGTTCCTCGTAGATCGTGGTGTCCGGATTCTCTGCCGCCCACGCGAACCACTTGCACACGACCGCATCGACGGGTTCCAGCGTCCACCCCGACTTCGCCCGCCCGACGCTATCCCACTCGGTTTCCCTGGCGAAATCCACGGGCTTCGGTGCCACTTCGATCCCATCGGGCAACGCTTTGCCGGGGTTCGGTGGTGAGACGCCCGCCGCATCCGGGTCGGGTGCGACGAACTTGCGGGGCTGCGACGCCACCGGGCGAAACGCGGTGGTGGTGCTGAGTCCGCCGACCTTGTGGAACACCGCGATTTTCTGATCGCCCACAGTGTCCGGGTGAATCTTGTTGCTGGTGAAACGGGACAGCGGATAGGCTTTCGTTTTGTTGCCGACACGCACGCCGAGGACCAGTTCGTCCGCCTTCAATCGCGGATCGGCTTTACCGCGTGAGTTGACCGAATCTTGGTTCTCCGTCGTGGCGATTTCGACTGGGGTGTACTTGTCGGACATCTTGTACGCCACCCCGTTGGGGTAGCCCGACATCCATTTGCCCCACGTGGTCGTCACGGTCGGAATCGGCGTCAGGCGGTCCCCTTTCCGTGGGCCGTCGAACGCGACCCCGGACAAGCACGAAAACAACGTCCCGTCCTTGTGCTTCATCACCATGATGCCGTTACGCCAGCCGTGGAACGTGAAGTCGTAAGACGCTGTGAAGCCGCGTGCATACCCCGCCTCCGGGTCGTAGACGAACACGCCGTAGCTGTCCGAAATCACGCGGTACGGGTTCAAGAAGAAGCGGATCGGGATCGCGCCGCCGTCGGAGTACCCGCGCGTCCAGCACAACACCGGGTCACTATCCCGCAACTCACTCGCCCGCCGCTTCGCCTCGTCCACGCAGTGCGAACAGTTCGGGTTCACCAGCGTTTTGAACGCCTCCGGCTTCGCAATGACAATCGGGACTTGTGCCGCCAGATTCCCGACGAAGGCACACAGGCTGGCAAGGATTGGGAAGAAGTGACGCATCATGTCTCCGGGGTTGATTTCCAGGCGAACCGGCGACGTTAGTCGCCTGGGTAGGAACCTACCTGTGGCTTGTGGCAGTCCACCCGGCAGCTTACGCAGCCGGTTCACCGGGAATGCTGAAACTGACTGCTTGTACTGTACCCGAAGTGGCAGTTAATGCCACGGATAAGGGCCGTCAGTGCGCTGTGGCATCGGACGGGTTCGGCGCGCGACCACCGTGAACAGTCGAATCGTGTGGGCGCCACTTTGATAGTGGAACGTGTGCGAATGCGTGGTCGTGGTGGCGTCCTCGAACCCAAGTACGCCGAGCATTTGACGAATCACAGCCGGGCTGAACTGCCACCACGAGTTCATGCGATGGACCACCGTCGGGTCCGCAAAGTTCGGCAGAAACACGATCGCCGGGACAGATGGAGCGGGCTTCGTGGTAGGCGTCACAACCACCACATCGGGCCGACCGAGGATTGCCCGTGCAATCCGCTTCAACCGGCCCACGGCACGTTCCTTCACGGTTCGTTTGCGCGGCGCTGGTATCGGGGGTGAGGGGACATCTTCGCTCCCGACGACGCGGGAATCCCACTCGTTGTCGTGCAGGAGGTCGGTCACGATGATCGTTTCGCGTGTCAACCGGGCGGCATTGGCCAGTGCCAAGAAGGGGTCACGCAAGTGGAGCAAGATACTGCCGAATGTGGCGACATCGACCGGCCCGATCTCCGCCGGGAGGTCGTAGATGTTGCCATACACCACTTTGGCCTGGGAACCGAGTAGGCGGTGGCAGAACCAAAAGGAGTTGTGCAGCCGGTCCAGGAGACTGCCCGCTGCCCGCAAATCCCGTATCAAGCCGCTCAAATCCGGATGGGCTGCGAGCGGGAGGACGTCAATCGGCGCGCCGAGTGCCACGTCGAACGCGACAACTTCCGCGCCACGTTTCTCCATTTCAAAGCAGAGGAACCCGCTGGCGGTGCCCAGTTCCAGCACCCGCTTCCCCGAGAACGTCACCTTGCCAAGGTAGTCGTCCACGCCCGCGCGGAGATCCCATTCCCCCGGTATGGTGCCAACCCCCGGCACGTCGATCGTGTGGTAGAACCAGCAGTCATCCTGGTTGGTGACTTCAACCGGGTCCGCGTAGACATTTGTTGTGATGGCCAACATCATCCTCCCAAGGAATCCGGAACGTCGCCGCTGTCCTCGGCTTGACTGGCGGTTTCGTGGCGGGGTAGATTCTGCCTCCTTTGGTCATTGTAAGGAAGTGCAGGTCATGGACGGTTCAGCGACGCGGATTCTGGCTTCGCCGTATTGGTGGCTGATTGCGGTCACGGTGGTCGTGCTGGGGCAGGCCAAGTTGGCGTTGCCGTTGTTCGGCGAACGCGATGCGGTGACGGGGTTAACCGACGCTCGGCCAATCGTAAGCGGTCGGCACCCGTTGCACTTGTATCACGGATCGCTCGGGGCTGCCACGTTCCGTGAGCGGTACGGCACGGCCTGTTACGACCCCGCGTTTCAAGCGGGTTATCCCAAGACGCCAGTGTTCGACGGCGGCTGCCGTCCCGCCGAGTTTTTCCTGGCGTGGACGGGCCAGACGTTCGACCCCGCCGCGTATAAACTCGGGTTGTTCGGGGTGTGCGTGTTGGCGCCGTTGGCGTTCGCGTTGGCGGCTTGGTGTACCGGGCTGTCCCCCACGGGCGTGGTCTTGGCGAGTGCGGGGGGCTGTCTGGTCTGGTGGTCGGTTCCGGTGCAAGCGATGCTGGAAGCGGGCAACCTCGATCTGCAGATTGCGGGGTTGACGGGGCTGATTTTTATCTGCGGTCTTCCCCGGTACGCCTCTGAACCGGGGCCGCTCACGTGGTGCATTTTGGCCGGGTCGGCGATGGTCGGCTGGTACGCCCAACCAGTCATGTGGCTGGGGCTGTTTCCGGTCGGGATTGCTTATTATGTGATCGTCGCGCCGCGACACGGGTTGGCGTGGCACCTCGGGCAAGTCGGTGTGTTCATCGCCGGGTTGGTGCCGAATTTGTGGTGGCTGACGGACTGGGTGAAATTCTGGTGGCTCCGCTCGCCGACGGTCGATGACCTGTCGCAACTACCGTGTTGGTTCACGCTCCTCGGCACGATCGACGATTACTTTAGCCTGTTCGGCACCGACTGGTTGAGTTGGTCCATCGTGCTTTTTGGACTGGCGGGGATCGGGTCGATGATGGGTGCGGGCCGCCGGGTGTGCGGCGGGGTGCTGCTTTCCACGGTGGTACTCGCGGTCATTGTGGCGCGACTGGGGCAAGCCATTCCGATGTTGAAAGTCTTGCACGCGGAACGGGCAGCGTCGTTCGTGGTGGGCGTGTTGGTGATCCCGTCTGCGTGTCTGTTGTCACGGTGGTGGTCGCAGGCACAATTTGGCAACGCGGTCGTCGCCGTTGTCGCAGGACTGCCACTG
>JAYSXU010000007.1:0-2262 GCA_043716965.1 Fimbriiglobus sp. | reverse complement strand
GCCGGTCGGTTTTGCCCGGGCGCAGTCCGAACCCGTGGCCGATTTTTGCATAGACGTGCAACTCCGTGGATACACCGGCTTGTTTCAAATCTTGATAGTGTTGAACCAACCACTTGGCAGCACCGTCGTCGTCACCGACCAAAATCCACGTCGGTGGGACACCACTTTCTTTCGTGATCGTCTGCCGAACAATCCCTTGGGGACCGGAGTAAACCAGCGCTTGAAAACTCGGGATCGCACTCTCGCGGTCAATCGGGTCTGGAGCGTTGTCGATTCCCTTTTCGGCTTTGCGGCAAATCAGTGCCGTCACCTCACCACCCGCCGAGAAGCCCATCATCCCCACATGATTCGGATTGATGTTCCACTCCTTGGCGTTGCTCCGGACCAATCGCAATGCCCGTTGGCCGTCCTGCACCGCGTGAACATCAATCTTGTACGGCGAGTCCTTTTCCCGTGCCAAGCGATACCGCACGACCACTGATGCCACGCCTTTTTCGCGTAACCACTCGGCCAAGTTTTCGCCTTCGTGCTTGGGCCACAACTCGCGGTGTCCACCACCGGGAACAATGACCACGGCGGCACCCGTCGCTTTTTCTTTCGCTGGGAGGAACACCGTGACGTAAGGATTGTGGACGTTCGTGAGCCGGTATTCACCCTCTTTGTTTTGCCGATCTCGAACTTCCTTTTCATTTTTTCGATTCTCAAACCCCGGTGCCCCCTTCTCCCACAACGGCAGCATCGGTACGCTTGCTCCTTCTTTTTCAACCAACTTCGGAGCTTCTTTCGTTGCGGTTTCGACCAAGTTCATGACGAGGGCCTGTTCCATTTCGCCCGGCTTGAACCCGAACGGCCCGCGACCACTCTTGTAGGCGACCTTCCCTTTCGAGTCGATGACATATAACCGCGCCGGCATTCCACTGTAGGCGTTGCCAACGGGATCATTGATGTCATCAACCGTCAACGTCACACCGGGTTGGATAAGCTTGCGGAATTGTTCACAGACTTGAACCCGTTCGTCGTAGCTCGTCGGTTGTTTCGCGGCGACGCCGACACGGGTGTTGGCCTCCATCTTCCAGCCGTCCGTGGGGTGCGCTTCCCGAACGTAAACCATCACAAACGTGACCTGATCTTTGAACCGTCGAAACACGGCTTCGACATCCGGGTACAGGCTGCGGAACGGCCCACACGTAAAGTTCCCGAGGACCAAGACGACTGGCTTCGGCCCTACCAGTTTGGAGAGCTGCACAGACTCTTTGCCGTCCACCGTCTTGAGTACAAAATCGGGTGCAACGTCGCCGAGCTTCGGGCCTTCATCCATCGAACCCACTTCGTTGTTGAACAGCCCTTTCACCAACGTGGGGATTGTCGGCGCATCGCCGGGGTTGAAGCCCATCGGCCCGCGTGGGATCATCGCACGACGGAAATCATCGGCGGTGAAGTGATCGCGGCCCTTGGCCAGATTGGTGAACAATTTGTTGAGTTCATCTTGCGTCAATCGACCATCGCCAGTGGTATCCCAGCGCCGGAAGAGGCGGTTCAACATTCCGGCTTGCATCACATACGGGCTGCGATCAGACCAATCGAGGTCGCTCGGTGCAATGTTGCCATCACCATCCCGATCAAGGCGATCGAACAATTCGGCGCTGTCGGTGAACTTGTCTTTCGGGATTGTCGCGGCCTTCGCATCCACGCCACACCGTGTCGCAAGCCACTCGAAGCTGTAACGGTTATTCGCCGGACCGAACCAGCCGTCGTTGCCGTTCAACTGCGACCCGCTCAGAATCGCCAACAGCATTTTCGTGGCTTCTGAACGCGGCTCGGGGTACGCCTTTTCAATCAACTCCGCAACCCTCTTCGCTTCCTTTTCGTCCGCAAGTTGGTCGAAACTCACGCCCTCTGGCAACTTGAGTTTTGCCGAAGTTTCCGACCGAGATTCTTGCGCGGACGCAGTCATCCCGAGCAGAGTTGTCAACAAAGTGATCGCAACAAATCGCATCATTTTCAGTCTCCAAAGTAGGGAACGGTGGCATATCTGAGTTGAATAGTAAGTGTCACAAAAGTCGGAAATGCCGGAAACGCTACTGTTCAGGTTATGACAAGTTTCGAGGCGAGTCGAACGAAGCACGCGCGGTGAGAAATAACTCGCTGGTTTTCGGAAAATTTTATGAACAGCTCAGCTTGAACCAATACAACACTCGCAACTTAACACTTTTCTTTGTCCATCGCCAACCAACCGTAACCCCACCGGAGGGTACCCATGCC
>JAYSXU010000600.1:0-3569 GCA_043716965.1 Fimbriiglobus sp. | reverse complement strand
GCCAGAACGCCGTTTCCATATGCCTCCCCCCCGAACCGGGCACGACAGTGCCCGGTTGTTTTGTTTCCGCACCCAACCAGTCGTCCGCCGGGGATGTTAAGGGTGCCAACCGGGGACTATCGTCCCCGGTTCGGAATCCGTTTGTACCCGCACTTCGCCGGTGAAACTTCTCAAGCGGGCTTCAGCTTGCTGGCTTTGACCATCCAATAAGTGCCACGCAGAACCTCGAAGACACCCACCGCCAGTATGCCGGTCATGACCACAAACTTGCCGTTGGCAGATGTGGCGCTAAAGCTTACGGCCGTAATAGCGCCACCCAACAGCAACGCTCCAGCGCCAAACAGCAAGTCTCGTTTCCCCTTTTGGCGCATGGCCGCAGCCGCTTCGGCAGGATCGCGTCCGCACCGTTGACCTGGGTCACGACCGCGCCGTCGCTATCGTGCAACACCAACACGTCACCCTTCTGCTCAAGTTCGGCAACCTCACCCTGACGCGGTTTGTGTGCAAAGACAAGTTCAACGCTGTCCATCGTCGTGATCTCCTGGAACGGGCGGCCCGATCAACTCTCTGTCCTGGTGGTTATATTCGGTATGACTCAAGTGAACCCGTTTCGCACTGTTTAACACATGAAATTGCGGTTGAACACAGAACGCTTGACGTGCCGGTTTACACTCGATTGGTCGAATGCTTGCCCGGCATCCCAACTGCGAAATCCTTTTTTTGTTATTTCTTCACATTTTGTACTTGCTAAGTAATTACTCATCGGATAATTGTTATTGTGCTGATACCTCTCTCTCGCGGTTTTACGGCTCGTATCGGTCAATTAGACAATCTTTTTCGTCATCGACTCGCAATCGGACGATTAGATTTTCTAAAAACTAAAGCTTGATCGTTGTAGTAATTTTATTTATTACCATCGGTTTTGTCTGTGTTGGGGAACACCTCTTTTCCTGTACAGATTGACAGATACGAGTTAGCCTCATTTCTCTTTTTTGGAGGTCGGTTATGAGCGTTTTGAAGTTGCGTACCCGCTCCGGGTTTACGCTGATCGAACTGTTGGTGGTCATTGCCATCATCGCCATCTTGATTGGGTTGTTACTCCCTGCAGTGCAAAAGGTGCGCGAAGCCGCTGCACGCACGCAGTGTATCAACAACATGAAGCAGATGGCGCTGGCAACGCACGGCTTTCACGACAGTTACGGGCGGTTCCCGTCGTCTCACCAAATCGGTAAGACTGCCTCGGGCGGCGGTTGGTACAGTGGCCATGCTTACGAAGACGCACCCGGTGGTTGGGTGATTCGGACGTCGGGTACGAAGTACCCGTCTGAAGGGCCGTACTGGTCGTGGGCTTGGAGAATCACGCCGTACATGGAACAAGAAAACTTGTTCAAACTGGCGGTCATGACGCCGTTACCGGCTGGTCAAACCGGTTGGCCGTGGTGGCAGCAGATGCCGGGCGTTACGGGGCGCGGCCGGGAATGTTGTGGGTCAATCCGCGAAGTTTCTCCTGTGCCCCTCGGACCCCCGATCAGCCACTTTTTACTGGACTGACGGGACCAATCGTGCGGCTGTCGGGGATTACCTCGCTGTTGTTGGTCGAGATGTTTTCAAAGAAACGCTTCCCGGAACCGGAAACCCGACGGCAACCTCTGCGAAACTTGCGGGGCAAGACGGTATCATGTACATCAATTCCGGCGTGAAAATGAACGGCATTACCGATGGTACCAGCAACACACTCCTCATCGGCGAGCGTCCGCCGAACCAAACCCTCGATTACGGGTGGATTTGGGCCGGTTTTGGTTACGACAACAGCGGGTTCGGCAGTGGCGATGATTGCCTCGGTGTCCGCGACCGGACCGAGGGTATCAATAAAACTCCCGGCATTTACGGCCCCGGCAAGATTCAAAACGATGCCGACTTCAACCACTACTGGAGCTTGCACACGGGCGGTGGAATTTGGGCAATGGCCGACGGTCATTGCCAGTTCATTACGTACAGCGCTGGGACAACTATCGTCACCCAGATCAACGGGGTCAACGTGACACTCTTGGAAGCACTGGCATCACGATCCGGTGGTGAAGTTGCCAACTTACCGTAACTCGATTCACCCGTGGGTGCGGCTCGTACTGCCGCACCCACTTCTTCGATTTCAACACCGTAGCGGAGTGGTGCCCAGGATGAAGAAGATTCGTGCCCTGTTGTTTCTCAGCGTGATGATATTAGTCGCATCGACGGGCATTGGTTGCGGTGGCGCAACCGAAACTCAATCGAACAAAGATCTGGGCCCAGTGAACACGCAAGGCCCACCGAAACGGAACGGTCCAGCCCCAGAACCCGGTGCAAAGAAGACGTAACTTTTCGTACCAACAAGTTGCACGTGAACCCGCTTCGGCTCTCCCCGAAGCGGGTTTTTTCGTTCCAGTACAGGGTGCTATTTCACGACCTGTGCGAACCACTTTTTGAGTTGGTCGGGTTGCGGCGGGTTTAGGGAAAGCAGCTCATCAAAGGCTCGCTGGGCACCCGACTTGTCGCCCAGTCGTGCGTAACCCATGACGATTGTTTGCCGGGCTTTCAGTTCCGTCGGATTGAGGCGCACGACGGCTTCGCAAGCACTGATTGCCGTCTTCCAATCGTTCGATTGGCCACAGGCCATTGCGAGGTTCAGGTGATACTCCCAGCGTTGCGGGTTCACGCGGATTGACCGCTCCGCAAACGAGCGTGCCAGAACAGGTCGATTCAACCTGAGATACAGGCTTGCCGAGAGATTGAGTGTCGTCTCCCGATCCGGCATGATAGCGAGCACGCGGTCATAGGCCGTCGCCGCATTTTCCAACCGACCGAGGAACCAGTACGCATTCCCCAACGATTCCCCGGCTGGCAAGTCATTCGGATCCCGCGCCACGGCGGCTTCCAGTAACTTGCAAGCCCGTTCGGCGAGCGGCTTGGCGTCGGTCGTGGAGAGCCGGTCCGCTTGCCGCATCAGCGCAATTCCGAGATCGCGTTCCAATTCCAGGTGGTCCACTTTTGAAGTCGCAATGGGAACAAGGTTCGTTGCCGTTGGAATGGTTTCGACCGTCGTGTTGCGCTCGGGGCGGCGAAGGATTCGGTGGTCGGTGATTGCCGTGTGATTCACGTTGGAACCCGTCGGCGGCATGTGACAGCCGACACAATTGTCTTGTTTCAGGGCGTCGAGTCGGCTGGCGAGCGGCACCGAACAACCCTTGTCTTGATGGCACGCTACACACTGACCGCGATAAAACGAAACCTTATTGTTAGGGGTTGGCACCGAGTGCGGGTCGTGGCAACTGATGCACCCCATCTTCTTTTCAGCCGGTCCTTTTTGGTAACAGATGCTCGATTCCATTTGTTCGACCGAACCCACGAATTTTGTCCCCTGCTGTTTCGTCGCCGAAACGAATTCGATCATGAACTCTTCGAGTGGCAGGCCGGGGCGAAAGTCGAACGACTCTCGCCCTCGGCGCAGAACCCGTTGCTGCCCTTGGAGATGACATTGATGACAAATGTCTTCGCGCAGGGCGTGAGTGAGTTTGCTCGGGTTGACAATTGTG
>JAYSXU010000599.1:0-3571 GCA_043716965.1 Fimbriiglobus sp. | reverse complement strand
ACCGGCGGGCAAGCTCGCTCAGAACACGGCGTGTTTCATCCATCGCCGAAAGGCGGCCGTACAGCCCCGACAATCCGAGCAAGAGGCGGTTTTGGTCGGGGGTCGAAAACCCGTCCATTTTTAGTTCGAGGGACTGGACGAATTTGATCGCGGAATTGCCGTCTCGGGCCAGCGCAATTCGACCTTTAAGAAGTCGGATGTCCACGCGGTCGCCGAACTTCTTCTCCGCCTCGGCTAAACTCGTTTCTGCTTTGGTCAGATCGTTTTCACGGAGGCCAAGTTCCGCGAGTGACAGCCAAAAAACAGGGAGGGAGGGTTGAGTGTCCCGTGCGGTTTCCAGAACTTTGCGGGCGTCGGACACGCGATTCTGGGCCAACAGAAGTTCGGTTGAGAGTAACCCGTATTCCGCAGACGATTTCGCACCGGCCGGCGTGTCGTTCAGGAGTTTTTGAACCGGCGTCCAGTCGATCTTTTTGTTGGTACGGCTGTTCGCTTGCGTTAGAGAAATCGACACGGCATTGAACCGCGCGCCGACGGATTGGTCGGCCAGCGTTATGTACAAGCCCAACGCTTCTTCAACCTGACCCAGCGCCATGCGTGCGTCCGCCTCGGCTAAACGAATGTCGAGTGTTCCCGGAGCGATTTTCAGGGCACGGATCAAGGATTCCAGCCGTTTGTCGTGATTCCCGAGGTTGGCGTAACACTGCGCCAAACAAAGGTCCGCGTTCAATGCGTATTCGGTCATCCGCACGAAGTCTTTTTCTTTGCGGACTCGTTCCAGCCGCATAACCGCGTCGTTCCATTTGGATCGCGTCATCGCAATTCGGGCTTCGATGTACTCGATCAAGAACGGCAAAATCCCCGTGCCGTTCAACTTCGTGAGGACACGCTCCGCTTCCACGACCTTGCCGACCGTCACGTATTGATTGGCGACGTACCATAGCTCTTCAATGCTCTTGCTTTTAATTGCAAGCTGTTCCGCTTGTGCCAGGGCATTTCCCGCCGTTTCCTTACGCCCCGATTGAAGTTCGAGGTCAGCCTCAGCTAAGGAAAACTGAATGTCATCGGGGTGCAACTCGCGGCCTATTTTTAGTTCCTTGCGGGCCGTTTCCCGTTCGGCATCGAGTGTCGCGGGATTGCGGATTCCGCGGGCCAGAGCCAACTGAGATGACGCCAGGATCGCGTCGGAATGGGTCGGAAATTTCTCTCGGACGAATGCCACGTCTTTTGTCGCCACGAGAATCGCATCGGGGTCGAACCGTTTTTCGGCCCGAAGATAGTTTGAGCGGTAGAGGTGTGCTTCCGGCGAGTCTGGGTTGTTGGCGACCATTCGTTCGATTGCGTTGTCGGCGTCGTCTGGCTTTGTGACCGCGCGGTACATCTTGGCTAACCGGGTGTACGCTTCCACTTGATGGGGGTCGAGTCGCACGGCCTGCTCGTATTGTTCGGCGGCTTTGGCCGGCTGGACGTCGTTTTCCTCGCACCGGCCCAACTGAATGATAATTCCTGCGTCCTTCGGCGATGTTTTGAGTAGTTCGAGGAAGTGTTTCCGTGCCGCACTTGTACGTCTGATTTCAAGTGCCAGATCACCAGCACGCCGCCGCAAGGCGGGGGTATTGGCACCGTCACGAATCGCTCGTTCGATTGCGAGCAACGCCTGTTCTTTCTGAACGTCCGTCTTGGCGGACTTGGCAATAAGTTCCGCGTAGCGAACACGCGCGTCGTTGTCTGTGGGGCGGAGGGCCAAGTAGCGGTCGAGAAAAGTAATGGCTTTGGGAACGTCGTTTTCGGTCTCGGCCAACGTACTGCGGTCTTTGAGAAACTCCGCATTGCGTTGCACTTGATACCGGTGCAGGGCATACGTACCTGGGCCGACAACGGCGAGCAGGACCAGGAAAACAAGACCGAAACGGTAGTTGAGTGAGCGTTTAATCATGGTGAATCACAAAAAGGCGTCATCGGAGTGATTGATTAGGTGAGTTTAGGGACTCGTGCCCGTCAGCGATAATTGAATCTATCGCCACATCATCCAATCACCATGATACTAGCATACACCGTCCCGTCACAAGAAAATGCGGAGAGAATTGGCCCATTTTCCGAGAATTACTACTGGGGCAGAATGTTGCCACAAATGAATAAAGCGGGCGTGTCAGGTGACACGCCCGCTTCGAGGTTAATTAATTACAATTATTCAGGCCATTACGCTTGAACGTTGCGGCGACGCAGGCGAGAGAAGAAACCAAGTGCTGGCAAGCCAGTCAGAGCCAGCACGAGGCCGGCTGGAACTGGAACGGCGGTGGACAAGCTGATCGTGCCGGCACCGGCGAATTGGCCACTGCTGTTGAAATTCAGAATGACCTTGCTGGTCAACGTGTAACTCGAGCCAGTGGTTGTAAAAACCGTTGACAGATTGTCTGGGAAAGATTGGGTACCTGTTGAATTTTTTGTCGTACCCACCAAATCCGTACCTGTACCGTAATCCACGTTACCAGAACCGTAGCTGTTGGTGATTTGTTGGCTACCGGCGGATGCCGTTCCGAATGTGATGCTGTCAGTGGCTGACAGAGTGTTGAGGCCAACTGTACTCGTGTAACCCGTGCGGCTGAATTCAATCATGATTTGGCCCGATGCG
Source organism: Fimbriiglobus sp. (assembly GCA_043716965.1). Taxonomy (GTDB): domain Bacteria; phylum Planctomycetota; class Planctomycetia; order Gemmatales; family Gemmataceae; genus Fimbriiglobus. The sequence goes on along the minus strand of JAYSXU010000599.1, from coordinate 939 downwards.
CCTGCACCTGAGTAGTTGATGTCGTACTGGTAAAACAGGTAGTTCGCGGGGCCAGGTACCGAGTTCGACTTCAGTTGATTGAACGTCAGCGTTCCGGCAGTGATATTCAACACCAAAGGACCAGGTGTGTTGTTTGTCCCGTCAACAATGTTTACCAAAGGGTTGTTGTCTTGGCTACCTGAGACAGCTACGTTGTCTGAGATCACCAATGGGTTAAGTTGGCCAGGAGTTGACGACCCGACGTAAGTAATGCGGACATTGTAACCTGCCGAAGCATCGGCAACAAACCCGAGCACACCAACGAGTCCGAGAGCCACTGCCACTGCGCGAGTCATGAGAGAACGAAACATGAGAAACCTCTGTATTGAACGTCGTCATTGGAAATCAATGACAGACAAGAAAGCCGAATGAAAGAACCATTGTGTGAATTCGCCCCAGGAATGTCATCGTTCACAAACCGGGAAAATCAGCGATTGGGTTCATTCGCAGAGGCGTGGCGGTTCAAAAATGGCAGCAGTGGAAGTGTTCGTCATCGCAAGATCGATCGGAATGGGCATTCGACCAGTGAGTTCGGGTGAAAAGAGTACGACGCGAGAGACCGCAACCACCAATTGAGTGGCCGAACTCGCACCACGCACAGGACCAGAATCGGTACCACACGTCCCGTTACCGGGTTGGAAGTCAAACGGCACTTGAAGTGTCGGAATCGGCTGAGCGGGTGGTTGGTGATCGGACGTCGCGTCGTGTGAATCGGTCGCGGTCCCCAGGGAATCCGTTTGGGGTGACAACTTAAAGATCGTGGAGCAGTGCGCAGCCTCCGCTGTTCCCACCCATCCGAATGCGTTCAGCATTCCGATGGCTAGAAAAGTCAATCCTGCTCGTAGCAGAAAGGACATCACAGGGGGTGACTCCGTGGTTAAATCCTTAACTTGGTACACT
>JAYSXU010000598.1:0-3589 GCA_043716965.1 Fimbriiglobus sp. | reverse complement strand
ACCGTCGCCACCGCTGAATCGAACGACTCGATTTCAAACTCCATGTCCCCCGTGCGAATGATGACCTTCTGCTGGTCCTGGGCAGCCGGAGCGGGTGCCGGAATCGGATCGGCGCCGGCAAGTATATTAGCGGGTGGAGTTTCTCCGAATCGCAAACCAAGTGCTTTCTTGTCCTTTTTTTGGACGACTTGAGGCAACAACTTCACATCCATTTCAACGGGCTTTGGTTCTACTGGAGCTTTGGAAAAATTGGCGAGGTCTTTTCCGGAAGGGTCAAAGGCAAAGCCCGACGCGGGTTGTTGAGGTTTTGGAAAGGCTCTGTGCCCATCAACCGGACTACCTGGAAATCCCCCAGGGCCACCAGGTGATTGAGCAACGTCGAATGCCAGCATTGGTTCGCGTTTAATGGGGATTGCCGAATCATCGGGAGACAATCCACCAGCAGCCGGGTTGTATCCGTCAGTGACAAGCCTATTGAGAGTGCGACCGTTCACGGCGGACACGTTGTCTTCAATTCGCTTCATCCGATCGCTTCCGGTCAGACGCACTGGTGTTGAATCCTGCAATCTAGGTTCGGCTGAAACCATGCCCTCCAATCTTGCACGGGGAATGTCTTGAACACTACCGTTGACGGCGATCGCATTCGTAACACTTTCGCTTTCAATGCCGTAAGTCATCCTTGCCATGTCCTGGCCATTCAAAGCGATAGCTTCAGTACCGCGTGGCTTCACTGACAGCATCTCTTGAAGATCGTTTTCCGTTAGCGCCACCTCGGACCCTGGGAACGGCAGCATCTCCAAGTTGGCGAACTGGCTAACTGTCAGTCCGGTGACGCCGACGGCGATGAACCCGATCGACGCGGCGACAGTGTACAGGACGCGGCGTTTCCAACCGGCTTTGCGGAATGTTTGTGCGTTGTATTTCAGCGGCAATGTCTGGACCATGCGATCCTCCAGCGCCGGTCCGGGGCGGACCGGGGCGAATAGTGTTTGAAGTTTGTCGTCCCAAGCGCGGGCGTCGGCCAGCGCCGTGGTGCATTCGGAGCAATCGCGGACGTGGCTCTCCACACGTTCGATTTCAACGTGGTCCAGCCCACCCGCAACAAATGCGGCAATGGTTTCGGTTACCCAATCGTGTTCGGTCATGGCAAATCTCTCAGTCACAATCCATATGATGCGACCATCCGAGCCACGACGGTAACGGAGTGGCCCCACCAACCTCGCAGGAAACGGAATGTCCAACAGCGGGCAGCGTTGCGTGTGCGGAAGGTTGGGCCACTCCCTAACGGTCGTGGCTCGGATGGATTCCGAATCACACGTCAGCCGGTAATCGTTCGCGGAGCATTTTTAACCCCCGGTGTAACAGCCCCCGGAGCGACCCGTTCGACAGGCCCAGTTGCGTGCCAATCGCCTCGTAATCCGACCCGGTGATGTACCGGAGCGTGATCGGCAAGCGGTACTCTTCCGGCAAGCTTCGCAACGCTTCCAGCACCGTGTGCCGCAACTCCGTTCGTTGGGCTTCGTCCTCCGGCCCGAGTTCCATACTCGGCACGACAGCCAGCGGCACTGCCGTGTGACCGGGGGTCGAACGCTTCTTGCGCCCCGCCGCTTTCACGCTGTCCATGTGGACGTTCTGGGCAATGGTCAGTAACCACGGGCGAAATCCGTTCGGGTCCGTGAGTTGGTGCAACGACCGGTACGCTTTCAACAAGGTTTCCTGGAGCAAATCCTCGGCAAGGTGCGAACACCCGGTGTCGAGGTACAGGCGTGCGAACACCAACCGCGACGTGCGGCGAACCAGTTCCTCGAAGGCCGCCGGGTCGCCGTTGCGTGCCCGCCAAACCAGAACCGCATCCTGTTCACTCATAAGCCTCCCGCAAGTAGAGACGATGTGTACCCGTGGGGCGCACGAGGAAGTTTGAGAAGTCCGTTGTCACGGGTTCAACCAAATTCTCTGGACTGCGCAAAACCAGTTTCACTACAGAGTCACAGAGAAAGCCAAAACAATTTTCACGGTTTTCCGCAGTCCAGAGAATTTGGTCGCACACGAGAATCTTTCGTACTGCAAGCTATTGACAGCTACTTTGCATTGAATTATAGTGTTTGCATGGACCCAGATTTCCTTGCTAACTGGACGACACAGATGCGAAAAGGGCTGCTGGAACTTTGCGTTCTGGCAACCCTGCGTAGCCGCCAACTGTACGGCTACGACATTGTTAAAAAGCTCTCGGCTGTCGATGGCCTGGTGATGGGGGAGGGGACGGTTTACCCGATCCTGAGCCGGTTCAAAAAAGACGGCCTTGTCGAAGCCACCCTCGTCGAGTCGGCTGAAGGGCCGGCTCGGAAATACTACCAACTCACTGTGAAGGGTCGTCTGCTCCTCGCCAAAATGCTCCTGTCGTGGGCGGAAGTGCGGGACGGAATTGGCCGCGTCACCACGGAGCAACTCCCATGACCGGAGCCGTTCTTATGCCCCCGTATACTGCTGAAGCCGTCGCCCGACTGGAACGCTACCTCCGGGAGGTACGGGCTGCGCTGGCGCAATCGCCGGACGTGAACCCGGACGAAATCGAGGCGGACATCCGCGACCACGTTGCCACGGAGTTGCGGAACAAACCGCACGCCACGGTGGCCGACTTGGAGCGGGTTCTTGCCCAACTCGGGCCGCCGGAAGTGTGGTCACCTGTTACCACTCGCCCCGCACCCGTGACGTTCGACCCGTTGATGCCGGTGCGGATGCTACGGTCCTGGTTCCAGGGGATGTTGCACAGCATCTGGCGTGGCCCGGAAGATTGGCGTCTAGCGTACCTGACGTTCATGCTGTTCTGGGTCGGCCTACTCACGGCTCCGATCATGATCGGCGTTCCGTTGCTAATCGCATCCTACTTCTTCGCCCGTGCCGCGAGTGGCTTGGCGAAAGAAAAGAACACCGTCCTCGGCGCCCGACGATGGTTGATCTACCCGCCGATTGTGCTGGTAAGCGTGCCGCTGATTCTTGCCGTGATGTTCATGCCGATCATGGCGGCACCGGCGAGCTATAGCGCGTTGCACGAATCCCGGCTGTTTCACGAAATCGTGGTGAAAGTCAACCCGGACGGCACCGTGGTAACCGTACACGGGCAGTTTCCCCGGCAGGTCAACATGTACAGTCTGGGCATCTCAAAGGGGCCGAACAACACCTGGGTGATCGACCCGGACGTGGCGGCGTGGTACGCCCGGATCAAGAAAGCCCAGCAGCGGCTGCCGTTCAACTTCGGCCCGCGCGACGAAACCGTGATGGTTGCGTTCATCACCCTCGGCGCCTTCCTACTGTGGTGGACCGTGTGCGGGCTGTTCTTCTGGGCGTTCCCGAAGTGGATCACGACGGTCTTCTTCCCGCTCCTGGAAGGCTACGACCGGCTGCACGGCGTGCGGATCGCGACGATCTTCGGCATTGGCTTCGGCGTATGGTGCGGGTTTGCGGTGCGGGTGTTTGACGTGATGCCGTGAGAGTGATAGTGGACCCGGCGAACGGCGTGACGTCAGTCCGCCGGTGTTGCCGCCCACCGCCGGTGTTGCCGCCCACCGGCGGACAGACGTCGCGCCGTTCG
>JAYSXU010000597.1:0-1191 GCA_043716965.1 Fimbriiglobus sp. | reverse complement strand
GTGCGTGGTTTAGTCATGGGTCACCTCTTTATTGTGTACACACTGTACACCCGAAGTGGGTTTCGAGCAAGTCATGCTTCTGGCGCGATCGCTAGTATTCCGAATTCAGCCGATTGTTTCGGGACGACCGGGGCGGTATTGTGAAGTGCCCGGACCTGGGAGGGTTTTATGTCACGCCGTGGTTTTACGCTTGTCGAACTGCTTGTCGTTATCGCCATCATTGCCGTTTTGATCGGCCTGCTGCTTCCGGCCGTCCAGAAGGTACGGGCAGCAGCGCGGCGAACGGCGGACCAAAACAACCTCAAGCAAATCGGTCTCGGCGTTCACAATTACTCATCGGCACGCAACGACATGTTGCCGCCGTTGTACACGATCGAGAACGGCAAGCAGCGGTGGTGGTTCGGGGAGATCGACCCCACACTGCCGCAACCGTGGAAGGCGGTCGTGGCCCGTGGGCACATCATGCCGTACTTGGAGAACAACCAGCGGGCGCTGCAAGCTCCTGCCCAGGAGCCGGGGAAAGTGTTCCTGACGTTCGACGGCGGCAGCGGCGGCTACGGGTACAACCACTTCTACTTGGCACCGCTCAACAAGCCGCCGTTCCGATTGCCGCAAATCCAATCGACCAGCCAAACGATTGCGTTCGTGAATGCTGTCGGCATCGAAAACGTGATGTTCGGTAAGCCGACGATGCACGAACTCGGCTACGCCGACCCGCCGTCACAGCAGAACCCCAGCACCCACTTCCGGCTGTCCGGGAAGATCGCCAACGTCCTGTTCTTAGACGGCCACGTCGAAGCCTGGACGGACAAGATCCGGAACGCGCCCAGCGCCACCGACCCCGCCGGGTACGCCGCACTGCGCGACGCCGAAAACATCTACGACATCGGCACGAACGACGACCTCTGGGACCGCAAGTAGCTGTCACTCCGCCATTTCTTCGGTGATGTGGGCGTTGGTGTAGACGTTTTGCACGTCCTCGTTGTTGTCGAGCGTGTCGATTAACCGCATCACTTTTTTGCCGGATTGCACGTCCAGTTCGACGAAGGTTTTCGGCAGGTTCTTCACGTCCGCTTCGAGGGTGTCGAAGCCCGCTTTGGTCAAGGCGTCCTGGACCCCGATGAATTTGGACGGGTCGCAAGTAATCTCGTAAATGTCCCCGACACGCTGGAAGTCGTCCGCCTCGGCGTT
>JAYSXU010000596.1:0-10904 GCA_043716965.1 Fimbriiglobus sp. | reverse complement strand
ACTACTGGCGAACCGTGAGCGGCATGGAACCGCTGTTCTACTTGACGGTCGCAATCGCGGTAGCAGGGTTTGCGTTTGTGAACCCGTCCGTCTCGGCGCTCGTCTCCAAGCGGGCGGACCCGACGCGCCAAGGCGAAGTCCTCGGGGTCAACCAAGCGTTCGCATCGCTGGGCCGCATCTTCGGCCCGTTCCTCGGCAGCATTATCTTCTACCAGAACCCGTCGCGCGTGCTGCCGTACCTCGTGGCGTCGGGAGTGCTGCTCGTCGTGATTGGCTTATTGCCACGAATCAAAACGCCGAAATGACGTTCTTCATGCGTGTCCCCCGTCGTGTTGCGATTCTGAAGCCGAGTGCGCTCGGGGACATTGTCCACGCCTTGCCGGTGTTGTCCGCACTGCGGGCGGAGTGGCCGTCGGCGCACATCACGTGGGTGGTGAATCGTGTATTTCAACCGCTTCTGGTTGGGCATCCGCACCTGAACGACACGATGATTTTCGATCGCGCTGCGTACAAGAAAAACTTACTGCTCGCCGCGTCGTATTCGGGCGAGTTCATCAACGAACTGCGACGGCGGCGCTTCGATCTCGTGCTGGATTTGCAAGGGTTGCTGCGGACCGGATTGATGTGCGCGGCCACGGGTGCGCCGGTGCGGATCGGCTTTGCGAACGCGCGGGAAGGCAGTCGGCATTTTTACACCCACCGCGTGGACGTGCCCGATGCGGGCCGGATTCATGCCGTGGAACGCTACTGGCGAATCGTCGAACGGCTGGGAGCAGGCAAACAGAAGATGGAGTTTCACGTTCCGCTTCAACAGTGTGAACTTGAAGCGTCGCAACAAGAACTTGCCGATCTTCCCCGCCCCTGGATAGCCATCGCCGCCGGCGCGCGATGGCTGACGAAGCGGTGGCCGATTGCCCACTTTGCGGAGTTGGCCAACCGGATGTTCCACGCTTACGGCGGCTCCGCGATCCTGGTCGGCGCGCCCGATGACAATGCGTTGTCACTAGATTTATCGCAACAACTTCGCGGCCCGTTCCGGGATTTAACCGGCCAAACATCCCTCCCACGACTCGCCGCGATCCTGTCCAAAAGTGACGTGATGTTGGCAAACGACACCGGGCCGTTGCACTTGGCAGCGGCGTTGGGGCGGCCTTGCGTGGCGCCGTACACCTGCACGAAAGTAACACTCCACGGCCCGTTCGGCAGCATGGCCGGAGGCATCGAAACCAGCGTGGCGTGTCGTGGCAGTTACTTTCGCGAGTGCCCCAACGGCTTGATCTGCTTCGCGGATCTATCACCGGATAAACTGTGGAAACCGCTACAAAACGCTATCGAAACCGGAGCGAAACAGCGATGCGATTGATTCTGGTCAGCGGTTCGCTCGGTCGCCGCGAGTTGATGAAGCTGCACGGTTACACCTTTGAAGTAATGCCGTCGAACATCCCCGAACCCACCGAAGCCCGCCTGGGCGACTGTCGCCACTACGTCGGCGAACTGGCGTGGCTGAAGGCGGAGGCGATCGCGCCGAGTATTGACAACGGCGTCATCATCGCAGCAGATACCGTGGGGTGGCTGCACGGCAAAGTGGTCGGCAAACCGAACGACGAAGCGGACGCGCGGCGCATCATCACATCCCTTTCCGGCACCGTTCACGAACTCTGGACCGGCGTGTGCCTGTGGGTCCGCCCCGGTGATTGGCAATTCACCTGGCAAGAAGTCAGCCGCGTACACATGAAACCCTTCACGCCCGCCGAAATCGAGGCGTACCTGAAGACCCGCAAATGGGAAGGCTGCTCCGGCGCCTACTCCATCGAAATGCCCAACGACCCCTACATCACCGTCATCGAAGGCAGCACCAGCAACGTCATCGGCCTCCCAATGGAGTCACTAGCGAAGGCGCTGGCGTGGGTGGAAACGCTGCCAAAGTAAGAAAGAATTTCACCACAGAGGGCACGGAGAACCACAGAGGAAAGCCAAAACTAGTTCTGATGGATTTCTCCGTGGCTCTCCGTGCCCTCTGTGGTGAGTCGGATTTTCGGAGACGATCCCGTTCACTTCATGTACTTCTCGAACCACGCGAGATCCCACTCCATTTTGGCCTTGCGGTTGGAGAGTTTCGTCAGGCCGTGCGGCTCGCCGGTGTAGACGATCAGTTCGGTGGGGACGTTTTTGTACTCCTTCAGGGCGCGGTACAACATGCGGCTGTGGCCGGGCGGGCAGCGGTCGTCGGCGCCGCCGACGTGGATGATGGTCGGCGTGGTCACGTTGCCGAGGCCGTAGGTGGGTGAGGATTTTTTGTAGAGGTCGGGTTGCTCCCACGGCAGCCCCTTTTTGAACACCTTCGGGTAGGCCGGTTCGTCGTTGAAGCCCCACTCCGAAACCGTGTCCACGATCCCCGCCCCGCTACTGGCCGCTTTGAACTTGATCGGCGAATCTTTGAGCGTGATGAGGCAGTTGGTCAGGTAGCCGCCGTTGCTCCAGCCCATTACGCCGACGCGGTTTTCGTCCGCAATGCCTTCTTTCACCAGATGCTGAATCCCCGCGAGAATGTCCTTCACTTCCACGTCGTTTTCGCGGCCAATCAGGTCGGTCACGAATTGGTCCCCGTAGCCGGTGCTACCGCGATAGTTCGGGAACAACACCGCGTAGCCTTTCGCCGCAAAGTACAGCCGGCCGTTGTGCGGGTCGAAATTCTGGTCCGCTTTCGTGGCCGTCGTTGGCCCACCATGAATGCCGACGACGAGCGGGAGTTTATCCCCCTTCTTGTATCCGAACGGCAACTCCAGCACGCCACCCACTTCGGCGCCGTCGGGTGCTTTCCACGTGATGTGCTGCACGGACGGCAGCTTCCAAGTTTTGGTGTGCGGGTTGGGATCAACGAGCGGATTGTCCGTGTTCAACGAAGTCGTTAACACCGGCATCGACGTGAGTGAACTCAGGATCAACACGGATTGTTCGCCACTCTCCGTGCGATCGAAGCCCAGCACATTTTTGCCCGGTTCAATTTTCGGCGTGCCGACGACCGATGCCCAGTTCGCCACGAAGTTCCCCATCGTGCCGTTCTTTTCGCTCAAGCCAACCAGCCCATCGTTCGTCCACTTGAGCGGTGCCCCGAGACCGCGACCGTACCCGGCAACTTCCCACTTGTTGTCGCGGTTTAACCGCGTCACGTCCCAACCTTCGGTGCGGGCGACGCCCAGGATAATCTCGGCGGGGTAAGCATCGTGAACGGCGGTGAACGCGAACTTCTTCCCGTCCGGACTCCAGCACAAATTCTCCAGCCACGCATGGGGCGACGAGGCTTTGGCGCGATACACATCGGTGGGCGGGGTGATGACCTTGCCGCCTTGCCACACATCGACGCGGCTTTCGCCTTCGCTTTTCACGACGCTATCGTCGAACGCGGAGATCATCGCCACCCGCGCGCCATCTGGGGTGACGGCGAATTCGCGGATGTACCGCTTGTCGTCGATGACCCGTTCGGTGCGCCACGTTTGCAGATCCAGTTTGTGCAACTCGCTGATCTTGCGAACGCCGTGGCCGTACTCGACCTTGCTGAACCTCTCCCGCAGTGTCGCAAAATCGTCCGCGTCGGCGTAGTCCTTGGTTTTCGTGAAGTAGATCGCGTCCGCTTTTGCAGCGTAGTCGTAGCCGCTGATGCCGCCGTCGATCTTCGTGATGGCTTTGAAATCACCGCCGTCGGCGTTGACCTTCCAGACTTGGGTGGTGCCATCGAACGGTGGTTTCTTCTCGCCTTCACGCTTGCGGTTACCGAGGAAGTAAAGAGACTTACCATCGGCGGCCCACTTCGGGTGGCGGTCGTTGGCCCGATCCCCGGTCAAGCGCGTCGGCTTCGTTTTGCCGTCCACCGCGACCACCCAAAGGTCGGTTTTGCGGCTATCGTCGGACTTGTCCCACCGCCCCTCGCAGTAGGCCGCTTGCTTGCCATCCGGTGAAAGGGCAACCTCCGTGATCCCGGCCAACGTGACGTAATCCTCCGGCGTCACGTCGTGGGTCCGGTCATCCGCAAAGACCGTAACGGGGAGCATGAAAGCCAGCACCAGCGGGAAAAGCAATGAACGCATGAAGCACCTGCATGGGGTCTGGAAATCGGTCGGCTTGTGAGCCTAACGATGGAAGAGAGATATTCTAACCGGAAGCACGAACTTCTCCACTCACAACCTCGGAGCAATTGATGTCCGCGATTCAAGCCTATGCTGCTCATCAAGCCAAAGGCGAGTTGACAAAGATTTCCTACGAGCCGGGGCCGCTCGGGGAGGAACACGTTGAAATTGCCGTGTCGCATTGCGGCATCTGCCACAGCGATTTGTCGATGCTCGACAACGAATGGGGCATGAGCGGTTACCCGTTCGTGCCGGGACATGAGGTCGTTGGCACCATCGTCGAAGCCGGTGACCGAGTGAAGAACGTCAAAAAGGGGGACCGCGTCGGGCTGGGGTGGTATTCGCAAAGTTGCATGAGTTGCAAGCAATGTTTGGGCGGCGACCAAAACTTGTGCGCCACTGCGGTGGCAACAATTGTCGGGCGGCACGGTGGGTTCGCGGACCGGGTACGGGCGCACTCGGCCTGGACCACGCCGATTCCTGACGGTGTCGATCCGGCCAAAGCCGGGCCGCTGTTCTGTGGCGGGTTAACGGTGTTCAACCCGTTCGTACAGTTCGATGTTCGCCCGACCCATCGTGTCGGCGTCGTCGGCATCGGCGGACTGGGCCACATGGCGTTGCAGTTCGCCAACAAGTGGGGCTGTGAAGTCGTGGCGTTCAGTTCGTCGCCGGGCAAAACGGACGAAGCGAAAAAGTTGGGCGCGCACCACGTCGTCAACTCCCGCGACGATGCCGCGATGGCCAAACTGGCCGGCTCGTTGGACTTCATTTTGGTGACCGTTAACGTGGCGTTGAATTGGCCCGCTTACATCCAAGCCCTCGCGCCGCGTGGCCGATTGCACTTGGTGGGTGCGGTCGCCGAACCGATCCCGGTCGCCGCCTTCCCGATGATCTTGGGGCAGAAGTCGCTCTCCGGTTCGCCGACCGGCAGTATGACCACCGTGGCCACTATGCTCGATTTCTGTGCCCGCCACCAGATCGCACCTGTGACCGAGTTTTTCCCGATGACGAAAGTCAACGACGCCATCGCCCACCTGCGATCCGGCAAAGCCCGCTACCGAATCGTGCTGACGAATTAAACGAAAAAGCGGTAGGGGGAGTGAAAAAGGGTGAGCGAGTGCGAGTTCAACGATTGCGGTGATCCGCTCGATGCCGGCCACCGCGTAGGGTTTCTCGGAGGCGAGTTTTGCAAAGCGAACGGGTGCGTCGCGGAAGAATTCCTACCAGCGAAAGCGACCGAAACGGGCGCGTGACCGCCCAGACAAACCAGCAGCGGGCAAACCGCAAATCCGAACAACGAACCGCGCAATCATGCAACAAATCACGGAGACGTTGAACACCGCCGCATGAAATCGTTCACGGCGTTGCCCAGTGAGGTTGAAACCTTGGTCTGCTAACTATCTGAACAAATTTCCTACCAACTTTCATGACGCTTACCCTGCCACAAGCCTGAAATGGTTTTTTACCAAGGCGACGGAAGTCGCCGGTTCGCCGGGAAGAACGGGCTACCTCACTCCGGCAATTCTTTACCGCGTGCCACGAGGATGCGGCGGAGTTGGTCGGCGGAGAGGCTGGGTTCATCGACGAGCAGGCCGCCCATTTCGGTCAGGATGTAGCTTTCCAAATCGTCACCCGTCCAGCCGTCGGCGACGAGTCGTTGGCCAATCAGTTCGAGAGCTTTATCGCGCAGCTTGTCGGTTTGGCGGGAGATAGTCCCTTCGTGGACGCCCAACAGGTTCGCCACTTCCCGCTGGCTCATGCGGTACCGCCAGCGTAAGCCGAGGATGAGGCGTTCGCTTTCGCCGATCTCGTGCAGCCAATCACGGGCCGCAATGCAGAACGATTCGTGCCAGCGCGTCTCATGCTTCGTCACGGTTGGGATCGGAATTGCGATGTCGTCGTCGGGCAAACTCATGAGTCCCGATGTGGATCGCAGCTTCGACAGGTGCCAGTTTTGGAACACCCGGATCAGCCACGGTGCGAGCGGGCGTTCGCCATCGTAGCGGGACAAGATTGCAGTGCCGTGGTCGGTTTCGGGGACAATCAGTTGGCTCCAAAACTCCGCGACGGCGCTATCTTGCTTTTCATCATTCCGGGGATAAAGCCGACAAGCCCGCGCACGCAGCGCATCCACGAGCAAACAATCCGACCGCCCCGTTCGTGCCGCGAAGAGCAGTTCCCACGCAACGGTTTGCGACTCCAAACACCCCACGCACACCAGCCAGTCCAGCGCATACAGCCCGTCCAAATAAATCGCCCACGGCACGGGGGCTTCGGCTTTGCTGTTATACAGCGTAAACGTGCGGGTGAGGTGAGTCCGGAACAGTGGCTCCGCGATGGAAATGGCGGGCAGTTGCAGGCGACAAAAGTGGTAGAGGATCGTCACGCGAGTCGCGTCGGCAGGCGAAAGTAACGGAGTCGCCGAGTCGGTCATGTTCGGTCTCCGCTGAAAAAATTGAACCACGGAACACACGGATACCACGGAAGAAATCAAAGTCACAAAGAACGTCCGAAACTATAAAGTAGCAGTGCGATGCTCTCGGTTGCTGACTTCTAACATTTCCGTGCCTTCCGTGTGTTCCGTGGTTCAATCTCTAGGTTCGGGTTACTAGTCACTGGGGCAGGAACAACAGCACCTGGATGTACGACGGCGGCATGGGGTCTTTTTCGATCACGGGGGTTGGACCGATCCCCAGGCCGATCGCGGTCATTTTCCGCCGCGTCACCCAGCCTATCTTATGGACGCCTTGGGCTTTCAAAAACTCCACGATCGTCTCCGCTTGCTTGCGGGTCAACTCCGCAGCGGACGCGGTGGTTTGGGTCTTGTCGTTGGGGTCACATAACGCCACGACGACGAGATCGGCTTTGTCGTTTTTTATCTCACCCAACCATTGCACCACATGTTGCAAGTGCCACCGCCCGTTGTCGTTCAGGATCGCGGTACCGGGTTCAAAAATGTCGATCGTGTTGTAAGTGAACCCTTCGCGACGTGCAGTGGGCCGAACCAGAAGTGTTGTGGCGTCTTCGACATACGATCGAATCAACGGCATTTTCGACAGGGCATCGGTCCCTTGCCGCACGGACCGCATGGTGTCGCGGCCGTCATTAACGAAATTTTGCACATTGTTCACTTCCCGGCGTGAGTCCTTGGCCAGCCCCTTCAAGTCGTTGTAAAGTTCGTCGTCCTTAACCAACTTGTTCAACGTCCCGGTGCTGCTCCGCACTTCTTGCAGCAGTAGCTTGGCTTCATCCGCGACATCGCCGATCTTCGCTGCTGCCTGGGCCAAGTCCGGTGACGTTCCGGCTTTCAACCGGCCATTTTGCAACGGCCCACTTTGCGGCGTGCCCGGATTCACTGCCACGACCTTGCCACCCAACAACCCGGTCGAATGTAGGTTCGCGCTGGCGTCGGCGTAAAGGCGGTCCGCATATTTCGCGTTCACTTTTAACCGCAACATTACCGCCGCATCGGGACCGTCGTGGTCCGGGTACTCGACGGCAATCACTTGCCCGGCATCAACGCCGCGAATCCGCACCGGGGTGCCCGCGCTAACGTCGTGGACTTCCGCAAAGCCGACCGTCACTTCAAACGTCTCCGCCCAAAGCCCCTGTTTAGCCGCAATTCGTACCAGCCCAAACCCCGACAAGCCGACCACAAACACCACGACCAACCCCAACAAAATCGCCTGCCCCTGAGAGAGTTTCTGCGACACGGGCGACCTCCTCCGGTGGAATGAACTGCGTCATTATACCCAGAGGCATCAAGTTATGGCGCGTCATCTCGTCGCCGTCCATCTCGACGATCGGGTTCTTTACGTTGATCTTGGCCACGGGTACACTGCGGTAGTCGGCGCAAGGAAAGCGGATAGTTTACGCGTGGGGGAAGAGGTGAACAGACAGCCGGTTGAGGACTCACGATGCGAGGTCCGTGTTGGACGTTAGACAGTGCCTTTGAAGGAATCGGTCCGGCTTTCCCACAACATCAAGAAATGGGCAAGGGCCTCGATTACTACGCTGCAGATTCGGTTCATCAACTTCCGCATGACAAGATTCCGGACTTCGAGCCGAACTTCAACACGGTCGTGATCCACGGTCATGCCAAGCTGACAGTCATGCTCAGTTCGGCCCCGATCAAGAACACAGGCTTTCTTGAGAGTTCCCGGTTTCGAGCGGTGTTAGAGGATTTCGTGTTGCCAAGTCATCACTTCTACCCTGTGCCGGCCACGTACCGGAAAACCCGACCACCGGATATTTTTGGCAGCAATTGCCCGAGCCGAAATTGCCACCGGACGAGGGATCATCGGTGGAACAGGCCGAAACGGTGATCGGCGCAACTCCGGAATTGGCGTCCCTCGACTTGCTCCGGTTGTACCGTCCCACCCGGTTCGCGTACTGCTTCGTCAGCAGTCTGCTCAGACAGGCTATGGGGTTAGACGGAATCACAGGTGTACGGTTCGGCACGTCCAAGTTATTCAGGTAGCCATGCGGCGCGAACGAAAATCAGCTGAGATCGCCAAGAAATGCGGGACAGGCGGAGTTATACTCGCCCCGCGCAACGACCAGAATGACACTAGGTTTCTAATTACAAACACGCCCAAGACGACTTGGATCCTTTTTGGCTTCTCATGCTCGACACCTGGCAGAATTGGTTTCCAGACTGCGAGCCAATTGCTCATCACCTCCGGTTGGCGTTCCCGAATCGCTGGGTGCGGTTTCATAGCCTGCCTGGGTCGAAACGGTACGCCGAAAATGACGACGAATACGTCACTGTCTTGGACCGCCACAACCGCATTCTTGGTGAACTGGCACAACATGGCGAGCGGGTCACACTGATCACTACGGGATACTCAGAAACGGCGGTACCGATCCGGTCGTATTTCGACCTCACAGGTTTGGACCCGGACGCGATCCCGTGGCGCAGTGTCGCCATGCACCAGTGCGACGATAATTTTTGCGACACGTCGTTCTGGCACGTGTTCACAAGCCAACGACGTTGGACCCCAGGGGTGTTCGATAACATTGTGCGAATGGTCGCGGACGACGTGCTGGCTAACGTGATGTTTGCCGCATGCAATTGGAGTTGGGTGATACACCCCTACGACGGCGGCATGGACGTTTTCCTGGATTCGAGTTCGGCTAGGGATACGCTCAAGGCGACCTATTCGGGATGGCTGTCGGGTCGAACAGATGGTCTTTAGTGTTACCGAAGAGTTGTGTTCAGCATCAACGACGGATACTCGTGATCGGTTTTTCAGCGGGAATGTGTTGTTGATCGTTTGGGAACCTGCTCTACTGACGGCACACGACATTTGCTTGCTTCCGGTTGAGGTTGCCCGATGGCTGTTCTTGAAATCCAGTGCCCGCATTGTCGGGCGAAGTTTCACTTGCCGCCGGATCAGGCGGGCAAAGTCGTTCGGTGCGGGGCGTGTCAGCAGGTGTTTACCACACCAGTGCAGGCTGTGGCACCAGTTGCGCCACCGATCCAGACGGCGCGTGCGATTCCGGCGGCCCAGGTTGCGCCGCGAATTCGGATGAAGGTTACGGAAGCGGAAGCGGTTCCGACCCCCGAGAAGCGATCATCGCGTCGAGATGATGACGACGACTACGAAGAGCCACGGCTAAAATCGAAGTCGATGAAACAGGATCAGGCATCGAAGTTCCCGCTCATCCCGGTGCTGGCGGGGGTGGGTGGTTTGGTTGCGGTTTTAGTCATCGTGGGTGTGGTGTTGGTGACGCGGTCTTCCAGTACATCGGATGTTGCGAAGAATTCATCGCCACTTGTTGTTCCACAGTCGGTCAGTACGCCGCCCCAAGTGATGTTGGAGGCGACCAAGCCCATCAACCCGCCATCCACTTCACCGGCACCAACGCAATCACCACCGGCAGCGAAGAATGATTTATCCCCCAATGATGCGATTCAAGCCGTGAAGAACTCCACTGTTTATATCCGCACGAGGTCGGGTAACTCGTTGGGCATGGGCAGCGGGTTTTTCGCGGGACCGGCGGGGTATGTGGTTACGAACTCGCACGTCATCGGCTTCGGCCCGGATCGGTTCCGCCGGCCCCAAAAAATTGAAGTCGTGGTGAACAGCGGGGAGAACAACCAACAAGTCTACGTCGCCCGCATCGTCGGCGTGAACGTCGATGAAGACCTTGCGTTGTTGTGGATCAACCAAAAGGACCACCAGAATGTGGACTTGCCACGCCCGTTAAACTTCGCTCGGTCGGCGGATTTAACCGAGACGCAAGAAGTGTTGATTTTCGGCTTCCCACTGGGCGAACAGCTCGGGTTGAACATCTCCGTGAATAAAAGCACGGTGTCCAGCTTGCGGAAAGAAAAGGGCGTCGTGGAAATGGTGCAAGTGGCTGGTGGCATGACGAACGGCAACTCCGGTGGCCCGGTGACGAACACCAAAGGCGAAGTCATCGGCGTCAGCGTGGCGATCATTCGGGACACGCCGATCAACTTCGCCATCCCCTCGGACAAGACCTCCGCGTTCGTGCAAAAGCAGATTAGCTCGGGGGGCAGTTTTGAACTGGGCAAATTCGCCTCCCAATTCGCACTGCCAAAACGCTGATTCTGAGCGTGGTGAATTCTTTGCCGCCGAATTGCGAATACAACGATTAGGTCAACTAGTGCCCCTGTGATCCACCACTGTAGATGAGCCGCATGACCGACTCTGACTTGCGTTGCCCACGCTGCGGCAAACCTCTTCGCCCCGCAACTGATACCACAGCCCCGGCGGGTTGGTGCGATCACTGCCAGGCGTCGGGGGTTGA
>JAYSXU010000595.1:0-3605 GCA_043716965.1 Fimbriiglobus sp. | reverse complement strand
CGCCACGCCCGGCGCGTTCAGGCAGCGTCGGTTCGATTCGGTTGTGGCACCGGACCCGGTTCTTCGGTAGACTCACTTCAAGAATTACCCCTTACCCGCCGGGTTCCCTTTTATGCGTGCTTTCCTCTCCGTGAGTGTGTTACTGGTTGCCGTCACGTCCCTTGTCGCGGCGGACAACTGGCCGCAGTTTCGCGGGCCGAACGGCGACGGGCTTGCCGTCTCCAAGACCGCGCCGACCAAGTGGAGCGAGACCGAAGGCGTTCGCTGGAAGACGGCGATTCACGACAAAGGTTGGTCGTCTCCGGTGGTGTGGGGCAATCAAGTTTGGTTGACCACCGCGAAGGAAAACGGCACGGAACTGTTTGCGGTTTGCTTGGACCGCAAGTCCGGAAGTGTCGTCCACGATTTGAAGTTGTTCAGTCCGGCCAAGCCACCGGACATCAAGCAATTCAATAGCCACGCCACCCCCACGCCGGTGCTGGAAGAGGGCCGCGTGTACGCCCACTTCGGCAGCTACGGCACCGCGTGTTTGGATTCCGCAACGGGCAAAGTTTTGTGGCAACGCACCGACTTCGAGTGCGACCATTATCGCGGCCCGGCGTCATCCCCGGTTGTCTACAAACAATGGCTGTTCGTGCAGTTCGACGGCTTCGACAAACAGTTCGTGGCGTGCTTGGATAAAGACACTGGCACCACGGTCTGGCAAAAGGCCCGTGACCTGCCGTACCCGAACAACGGCGACTTGAAGAAAGGGTTTGCCACACCCGCGATTCTGCAAGTGAACGGCAAACCACAACTCGTCTCCTCGGCGGCCATCGGCACGATTGCGTATGACCCGGCAACCGGCGACGAGTTGTGGCGAATCATCACGGGTGGCATGAACGAAGCGTGTCGGCCCATTCTAGCGCACGGCTTGATCTACCTGACGACCGGGCACACCCAGAACATCCTCGCCGTGAAAGCCGGTGGTACGGGCGACATCACGAAAGACGGTGTCGCGTGGAAGTTCAGCAAAGAAGCCCCGACGAAACCGTCCCCGATCGTTGTCGATGACCTGCTGTTCTTCATCAACGATAAAGGCGTGGCAGGGTGTCTGGATGCGAAGATCGGCAAGCTTCACTGGCAAGAACGGTTGAACGAGACCTGTGCGGCATCCCCGGTGTTCGCAGGTGGTAACATCTACTTTACCGGCGATAAAGGCAAAGTGTTCGTCGTCGCTGCGGACAAAACATTCAAGTTAATCGAAACCAACACACTCGATTCCGGCTGCATGGCGTCCCCCGCGATCGTGGGCGGCGAACTGTTCCTCCGCACCAAGACGCACCTATACTGCATCGGTGCCAAGTAACCCCGGAAGATGCCCATGTCTGTGCCGAAATCGTTGCCCGAACCCGATGCCGCGCGACTCGACGACTACCGTTTCCAAATGGGCCACGACGCCGGCAACCTTGCACTGGTGCTGGATTCACTTACGGACGTGATGCGGTTGATCGGCCAGCACAAAACGTATTGCCGCGTGGAGAAAGGACTACGGGCGGGTCAACCCCCGCTCGACATCGTCGAACTAACGCGATTGCTGCAAGCGACGAAAGACCTCGTGCAAGAATCCCTGCTGCGGCTGAAGAGTTAGCCCGGATTGTTAACCACGAATCGAACGAATCAGACGAATGAAATCAGGATCGTCAAGAGCAGAGGGTTCCACTTAAGGGTTGGTTCGCATACCCAACTCCCCGGATGTTAAATTGATTTAGTCTGATTCGTCTGATTCGTGGTGGAAATTCTTCGTTAGACCAGTGCCAGCTTCTTGCCGGTCTTCCACTTGGTGCCGGGTTCGCGGATGACTTCGTGGTACAGCGTGTCGCGTTCGATCGGGGTGCGACCGGCTTCGAGGATCAGGTTGCGGAGTTCGGTGACTGTCAACTCTTGCGGCGAATCGCTGCCCGCTTCATGGTAAATCTTCTCGTGGACTACGGTGCCGTCGATGTCGTCGGCGCCGTAGCTCTGGGCAATTTGTGCGATCTTCATCGTCAGCATGATCCAGTACGCTTTGATGTGCGGAAAATTGTCGAGCATGATGCGGCTGATTGCCATCGTGCGCAGGTCCATCATGCCGGACGGCTTCGGGATGTGCGACAGCTTGGTGTTGTCCGGGTGGAACGCGAGCGGAATGAACGTCTGGAACCCGCCGGTTTCGTCCTGGAGCGAACGCAGTTTTAGCAGGTGGTCCATGCGGTGTTCGGCGGTCTCGATGTGGCCGTAAAGCATGGTCGCGTTGGAGCGTAGCCCGAGTTCGTGGGCGGCGCGGTGAATCTTCAGCCACTCCGTGCCGTCGGCTTTGTGTTCGCAAAGTTGTGCCCGCACGACCGGGTCGAAGATCTCCGCCCCGCCGCCCGGCAAGCTGCCCAACCCGGCGTCTATCATCTCCTGAATCAAGTCGTGAATGGGCCGCTTGGTCATTCGTTGAAACCAATCCCACTCCACCGCCGTCCACGCCTTCAGGTGCAAGTCCGGGTAGTCGTCGTGAATAATTTCCAGGATGTGCTTGTACCACTCGAACGGCTTGTGATGATGCAACCCGCCAACGATGTGCAACTCCGTCGCCCCCTTTGACGTGGCGTCCCGTGCCCGTTCCAGAATTTGCTCGTCGGACATGACGTAGCCCTTGGCGGACTTCAAGTCCGCGCGGAACGCGCAGAAATTGCACCGATACACGCACACATTCGTCGGGTTCAGGTGTTGGTTGACGTTGTAATACGTGACGTGCCCGCTCTTCTTCTCCCGGACAAAGTTGGCCATTTCACCGAGGGTGAACAAGTCGGCGTGTTGATCGAGATACACGCCGTCGGCGAACGAAAGCCGCCCGCCCGCAAAGACCTTGTCCCGCAGCCCCAAAAGTTTCGCATCGGTCGTCATGGCCAGATCCCCCCATCAGTGTCGGACTTCGTTAAGGTACTAACCGTGATTCTGATCGGGCATACAACCGAGACTCTGGGCTTGAAGAGAACCGGATTCACCACAGAGGGCACAGAGAGCCACAGAGGAAAACCAATACCTGTATTTTTCTTCTCCGTGGCACTCCGTGCCCTCTGTGGTGAAATGTGCTTTTGGTTGCTCGAATCAAAACGGGATCAGCAGCCACGCGGACAGGAACCCGCCGCTAGCGACATCGACGCGATCGTACTTGTAGTTAAGGGGGTTGCGGCCGGCGCCGAAGCTGCGATCGAACGCATAACCACCACTGAGATCGAGTGATAGACGTTCGGCGATGTCGAACCGCACGCCGCCGATGAGTCGCTTTTCTTGCACGAAGAACCGATCGCGGCGTTCGGGGCGTCCGGTTAGAAAGTAGCCCTCGCTGTCCCAATCGAAGCCGCTGTAAATGCGAAAGCCGGGTCGGGCTTCCCACGACACCCGCGAGGTGATTTGCGTCAGGGGCCGGTAGTTAAAATCAATCCGCCAATCCGGGGCGGGTTTCCACATGATGCTGAACGGAATGCCAATGCTCATTTTCAAGTCTTCGTCTGGATTCCAATCATACGAGATGCCCGGCAGCGGGAACGGGACTTGGCCGTTGGGCTGGTAGAACAGGGAGAAATTCCAGAAGT